>NZ_JBFTHT010000005.1:0-240480 GCF_056394385.1 Arthrobacter sp. 10N44_2
ACGCCCGGTCCCATCCCGAACCCGGAAGCTAAGACCCACAGCGCCGATGGTACTGCACCCGGGAGGGTGTGGGAGAGTAGGTCACCGCCGGAACACCATTAACGGTCGAGGACCCCCACCACCAGGTGGGGGTCCTCCCGCATTTAACCGCCCAAAACACCCAACTGACTGGCAGCAGGGGCCGTTTCTGAGGCTCAGAACGGCCCCTGCTGCGAGTCAGTTGGGAAGAGGCCCCTGATGAAACAGGCGGGCAGTTCTGGCCATGCGTAAGGACCATGGGAAAACCTTGGGCATTTCCTTAATCGATGGAGACCTTGGGAATACCTTTAAACGGCCAGCTATTTTGGTCATGCGCATTGAGGGGCAGGATTTGACCGGCTAGGGTTTGGATTCCTACGGACCACTAAGGCGCAGGGTGCGTCGACCGGACCTTATAGGAGTCCCGCGATGCGCGTAGATCCTAAATTCGCCTCGGGCAAGAAGGCAACTAAGAGGCATCGGTTTGCCCGGTCCTTTGTGGGGCGCCGAGGGATTTCCCTGGCGTCAGTTGTCTTCCTGATGGCTGCCACAATTTCACTTATTGCCGGCCCCGCAGAAGCCGCCACTTTGACCTTTTCCACCACGGCTGATGCCGTCGTGAAGCGCGACAGTCCCACTATCAATTTCCGCACGGCGACAGGCCTCAAGGCTGATAATTCGCCGGTCGAAATGATCTTCCTCAAGCTCACGGTCACCGGCACCGCCGGCAGTACCGTGACTGGTGCCAAGCTCCGGCTGTTCGCTACGGATCCATCCAACTCGGGCGGCCAAGTCCGACGGGTCCTCAACAACTCCTGGAGTGAGAACACGATCACGTTCAACAACGCGCCCGTTGCGGAAACGCCGATTGTGGCTTCGCGCGGCGCTGTTGCCGATAACACCTATGTGGAGTTCGATCTCTTCGGCGCGATTAAGGGTGACGGGACGTATTCGTTCCGCATCAGCAACACATCCTCTGACGGCGTCATTTACAGTTCCAAGGAAACTTCCGTCACCACGCAACGGCCTCGATTGACTGTCACCACGAACGCGACGCCGCTGCCCCCTCCTCCGCCGCCACCTCCGCCGCCTCCGCCCCCCGGCGACAACCCGTGTGGCACGGCGACCGCCCCTCCGGCGAAATACGACCACGTCATGTGGGTGCTTTTTGAGAACAAGACCTATTCCCAGGTCATCGGGAACGCCAGCGCGCCGTACATGAGTACGAAGGCGACCCAGTGCGCCTCGGTTTCCGCCTGGGCTGACGCCGGCCTGGGTTTGCCCTCGTTGCCGAGCTATCTGGCCATGACCTCCGGCAGCACGCAGGGGGTCACGTCCGATTCGAGCCCGAGCGGCCTGCCGCCTATTACGGCCGACAACATCTTCCGGCAGGTGCGCACGTCCGGGCAGTCCTATAAGAGCTATATGGAGGACATGCCATCGAATTGCCGGCTGAGCGCGTCCGGGCTGTATGCCGAGCGGCACAACCCCGAAATCTACTACCAAGGGACGGGGGACAGGGCGGCATGCGCGGTCAACAATGTGCCCCTGGGCACGGTGAGCGCCGGGCAGCTGGCGGGCGACCTCGCCAACAACACTCTGCCGAATTTCTCCGTGGTGGTGCCGAATGTTTGCAATGACATGCATGACTGCAGCGTCGCGACGGGCGACACCTGGCTCTCGCAATGGCTGCCGGTCATCTTGAACAGCCAAAGCTACCTGGCGGGACGCACGGCGATATTCGTGCTTTTTGACGAAGATACTCCGGTACCCAATTTCGTGGTGGCACCATCCGTGGTCCCGGGCACCGTTATCCAGGGCAACTACAGCCACTACTCCCTGCTCCGGACCACCGAAGAAATGCTGGCCATCGGCCTGAAGTTGCAGAACGCCGGCACGGCCCTGAGTTTCCGGTCGCCGCTGCGCATCTAGGCGCTGCGGGGGATTCCCAGCAGAGTCTCGGAAAGCTCCCGGCTCCGGCGGAACGAACTCTCAGTTGCACTCGTTAGAATTCGACGGGGCTGGATTCCAAAAGACCAGTTCATCGCTTCGTTCTAAGGACACCTCAATGCCCGAGCGCACTATCGTCATCACCGGAGCCAGCGACGGCATCGGCGCGTCCGCCGCGCGGACCTTCGCCCGGCAGGGGGAACGTGTGGTCGTCGTCGGGCGTTCTGCGCAAAAGACCGAGGCGATCGCGAACGAAATCGGCGCGGAATTCTTTGTCAGCGACTTCGCCGACCTTGCCCAGGTGCGGACCCTGGCCACGCAGCTGAAGGAAAAGTACCCGCGGATCGACGTCCTGGCCAACAACGCCGGCGGCATCATGGGTCCCCGTGAGCTCACCGTGGACGGCCACGAGAGAACCTTCCAGGTTAACCACCTGGCCCCGTTCCTGCTCACCACCGAGCTGATCGAGGTGCTGACCGCCAGCCAGGCCACCGTCATCAACACCTCGAGCGTCGCGAATTCGCTCTTCGCCAAGTTCGACATCGACGACCTCGACGCGGCCAAGAGCTACTCCACCAACCGCGCCTACGGCAACGCCAAACTCGCCAACATCCTCTTCACCGCCGAACTCCACAACCGCTACAACACCGAGGGGATCTCGACGGCGGCGTTCCACCCCGGCGGCGTGGCCACCAACTTCGCGGCCGACTCCACGAGCCCCATGCGCCTGGCCTACAAGTCCTTCCTCAAGCGCTTCATGCTGACCCCTGACCAGGGCGCGGACACCCTTGTGTGGCTCGCCAACGCCACCCCGGGCCACGACTGGATCTCCGGCGCTTACTACGCCAAGCGGACGCTCTCCAAGGCCAACAGGCAGGCCTACGACGCGGGCCTAGCCAAGGCCCTGTGGCAGCGCAGCGAGGCGATGGTGGCCCAGGACCTCGACAAGCTGGACCAGGGCTCGGATCACGGCGCCTGAGCCTGACCGGAAACGCCGAATTCGTGGGTTAGCATTTTCCTGCCCCTCGCCGATCCGCGGCCGAGGGCTTCTACCTGGGGGAGTGCTCTTAAACGTGCGCCTGAAGAAATTGCTTATTGCGTCCCTGGCGGCATCCGCCGTCGTCCTGAGCGCTACGGCCGTGCCGGCATCCGCCGCGCCCGCGCCGAAGTCGTACAAGAACTGCACGGAGCTGAACAAGGTCTACCCGCACGGCGTCGGCAAGAAGGGCGCCCGCGACAAGACCAGCGGAAAGCCGGTCACCACGTTCCGCGTCGACAACACCCTGTACAGCCTCAACGACGGCGGTTTCCGCCAGTACGATCTCGACCGCGACAACGACGGCATCGCCTGCGAAAAGCGCTGATATGACCAGTCGGGATCCTCGCCAACGGCGGGGATCCCGACTGCTTTAAGCGGCTACGGCCCCGGGACTCTAACTTCTGGGGCCAGCCCGGACCATCCAACGAATTGCCAAGAACGGCCACTAAGCCATGATGCTTAGCGGCCGTTTGCGTCCAATGGCAGAGTGTGGCGGCGTCAACGCGACCCGATCCGGCTACGCCCGGCAGCAAGCGCGGGCCAAGCGGGGGCGGAGCAGGGGACACAACCACGGTCCAAGCGGGGCGCAGAGCACAACCAGGGCACAGGCACCGCGGTAAGCCCGCCTACTGCGCGGCGTCGACCTTGTCCAAGGCGTTCAGGGCACTCTCCATGGTCCCGGCCAGGTGGCTGGCGGGGGCCGGCTTGGCGAACAGGTAGCCCTGCAGGGAGTCGCAGCCGCGGTCCATCAGGTATTTGGCCTGCGCGGGCGTCTCGATGCCTTCCGCCGTGACTTTCAGGCCGAGGGCATGCGCTGCGCTGATCATGGTGGCGAAGAACGGGAGTTGTTCCTGGCCGGTCTTGATCATGGCCACGAAGGAGCGGTCGATCTTGACCTTGTCCAGGGGCAGTTCCTGGAGCCGGCCGAGCGTGGAATACCCGGTGCCGAAGTCGTCCATGGCAATCCGGACGCCGGCGCCGCGCAGCTGCCGCAGCTGGCCCAGCACGTCCGAGGAGGCGTCGAAGAACACGCTCTCTGTCAGCTCAAGGGTGAGCTGTCGCGGGTCTACGCCCGTGGACGCGGCAATCGCCAGCACGTCCGCGGCGAAGTCCCGGTGCTGGAACTGCAGGCCCGAGACGTTCACGGCGACGCTGTAGGCAGGATCGCCGGCCAGCCAGGGCCGGATCTCGGCGCAGGCGCGGCGCAGGACCTCGTCGCCGATCTCGCGGATCAGGCCGCTCTGCTCCGCGACGGGCAGGAACTGGTTCGGCGGCACCAGCCGCCCGTGCCGTTCCCACCGCGCGAACGCCTCGAACTGCACCACCGAACCGATGCCGGGCGAGACCACGGGCTGGTAGTGCACCGAGATCTGGCCCAGTTCGACGGCGCGCCGCAGCCCGGAATCGCCGTCGGCCTTGTGGGCCGCGGTGTTCAGCATCTCCGGCCGGAACCGCATCCAGTTGTTCTTCCCGGCAGCCTTCGCGGCGGTCATGGCGGCGTCGGCCTGCCGCAGCAGTTCCGCGCCGTCCAGCGTCTGCCCCGACTTCGACGCCAGGCCCATGCTGACGCCGGGCCGGACCATGGAGCCGCCCACGCGCAGGGGGGCGTAGAGGGACTCGGCGATCCGTTTGGCCACCGCGTCCGCGTTGAGGCATTCGGTGAGCAGCACCGCGAACTCGTCGCCGCCGAGCCGGGCCACCGTGTCATGCGGGCGGACGCAGTTGCGCAGCCTGGATGCCACCTCCACCAGCAGTTCATCGGCCGCGGAGCGTCCCAGCACGTCATTGAGGTGCTTGAAGTCATCGAGGTTCAGCAGCAGGATGTCGACCGGATCCGGGCGGCGCAGGGCCGCGGCGAGCCGCTCGTTGAAGAGCGGGCCGTTGGGCAGCGCCGTCAAGGGGTCGCGGAGCGAGCCCGCCTTGAGTTCGTCGTCGTGCTCGGCAAACGCCGCAGGAGCGGCAGCCGCTGGACCTCCGGAAAGTGAAGCTCCCGCTGCACCGGAAGTACGACGGCGGGCAAAGTCGCCGCTGAGGGTGCGCCCGGCGCTGCCGGCGCCCGGGTTCCGCCCCGCGGCGCCGCGGATGGAGAGGGCAATGGACGTTCCGGCGTCGGCTGCTCCGGCCGCGGCGGGGACCAGCGAGCACGTGATTTCGACGGGGAGTTCCGTGCCGTCGGCGCGGCGGCCCGAGCCGGCGAACGGCGAGCCTGGGGGCGGGGAGCCGGGGCTTGCGGACTTGGCCAGCCCGGCCAGGACGCCGTGAAATTTCTCCCGCGAGGCCTCGGCCAGGAGCATGCTGTGGTCCGCGCCGAGCAGTTGCGCCCGCGGGTAGCCGAAGAGCCGTTCCGCGGCCGCATTGAGGAAGGAAATGGCTCCGTCCTCGGCGACCAGCAAAAGTGCGTCCGGGCTGTACTCCAGCAGTTGTTGTGCGAAACCAGCTTCCACGATGTCTAACAGCCCCCCGGCGATGAATACGGATAGCGGGCACCTTGCGGAAAGCAGGGCGCACTGCGCTGACTGAATCATATGCGGTGCGGGCTTCCCGGACGTGCTGGCCATCATGCCGCAATCAAATGTGTCGAACGGCCCCGGCTACCCGGGCAGCGGCACGCCCTCGAGCTCGGCGATGGCCGCCGCGGAGTTCCGGACCGCGCGGTGCCTGGCCGCCCCGGGTTCCGGGCGGGAGAAGAGGAAGCCCTGCAGGGCATCGCAGCCGTGGTCCATGAGATAGCGTGCCTGGGCCGGTGTCTCGATGCCCTCGGCCGTGACCTTCAGCCCCAGGCTCCGGGCCATGTGGATCATGGAGGTGAGGATGGGCAGCTTTTCGACGCCGGTCTGCAGCATCGACACGAAGGACTTGTCGATCTTCACCACATCCACCGGCAGGTCCTGCAGGCGGCCCAGCGAGGAATAGCCGGTCCCGAAGTCGTCCAGGGCCACCCGGATGCCGGCCTCACGAAGGGTCTCGAGCTGGCCGATCACGTGGGAATGGGCGTCGAAGAACACGCTCTCGGTCACCTCCAGGACCAGCTGGCGCGGGTCCACGCCGCTCCACGCCGCAATGTCCAGGACGCGCTCGGCGAAGTCCCGGTGCTGCAGCTGCACGCCGGAGACGTTGACGGCCACGCTCCGGAACGGGTCCTCCCCGAGCCACGGGGCGAGCTCGGTGCAGCTGCGCCTGAGCACCTCGGCCCCGATTTCCCGGATCAGGCCGCTGCGTTCGGCGGTCTCGATGAACTCGTCCGGCGGAATCAGCTCGCCGTCCCACTCCCAGCGGGCCAGGGCCTCGAACTGCACCACCTCGAGCCTGTCACTGGAGATGACGGGCTGGTAGTGCACGGTGATCTGCCCCAGTTCCACCGCCCGCCGCAGCCCGGCCGTGAGCTGGGTGCGCTCCAGCAGCGCGGCCAGCATCTCGGGCCGGAAGTGCACATAGCAGTTCTTCCCGGCCTCCTTGGCCGCGTACATGGCCAGGTCCGCCTGCCGGAGCAGTTCCGACGACGTCTCGGTGCCGGCGTCGCGCGATGCCACGCCCAGACTGAGGCCGGGCCGCATGAGCGTTCCCTCGATGGAGACGGGGGCGTTCAGGGTGCTGACCACGCGCTGGGCCACGGTGTCGGCGTCCCGGCAGCCGACCAGCAGGACCACGAACTCGTCCCCGCCCAGCCGGGCGACGGTGCCGTGCGGACCCACACAGTTCTGGAGCCGGCGGGAAATCTCGACCAGCATCTCGTCGCCGGCATGATGGCCCAGGACGTCGTTGACTTCCTTGAAGTCGTCCAGGTCCAGGAGCAACACGTGCACCGGTTCCGGGGTCAGCAGTGCCGCGGCGGCCCGTTCGTTGAAGAGCATCCGGTTGGCCAGCCCGGTAAGCGGGTCCTGAAACGCGAGTTCCTTGAGCTTGCCCGCCTGCTCGGCCAGTTCGTCCATGGCGCGGCGGGCCTGGTCCTGGGCGCGCCGGCGTGAGGTGATGTCCCGGAAGTTCCAGATCCGTCCCACGATCGCGTCCGCCACCTTCTGCGGGCGCGAGTACAGCTCCACGGTGCGGCCGTCGGCGAACTCGAGGATGTCATGGCTCTGCATCAGGTTGTCCGCGGAGAGCGCTGCAACCTTTTGCAGGAAGGAGTCGGAATCCACCAGCTGGTCCGCGATGAACCGCACCAGCGCATCGGGGTCCTCGGCCGCGATCAGTTCCGGCGGCATGCCCCACAGCAACAGAAACTGGTCGTTGATCCCGGTGATTTGGCCTTCGCTGGAGAGCACGACGATACCGTCCGACGTCGATTCCAGCGTGGCGTCCACGAGGGAGAGGGCCAGCCGGCGGCCGGAATCGGGGTCGTTGCGGTGCTCGGCGTCGCGGACGGCTACCGCCATGGCCGTGCCGCCGTCGACGCTCACCAGCGAGCACGTGATCTCCAGCGCGAGGTCCGAACCGTCGCGGTGCAGTCCGGCGGCCGCGAACGGGCGGCTTCCGGCCGGGCTTTTGCGTCCCAGCCGGCCGAAGACCCGCAGGAAGCCGCTGTGGGCTTCCTCCGAGAGCAGGATGGTGTGCTGAACGCCGAGGAGTTCCTCGCGGGGGTAGCCGAACAGCCGTTCCGCGGCCGAATTCATGAAGGCGATGGTCCCGTCCGCGGTCAGCAGCAGGAACGCATCAGGACCCTGCTCCAGCAGGTCTTCACCAAATCCAGTTCCCACGACGATACCGGCCCCCAAGCGACGGAAGTTCATAGAGCGATGATGTTCCCGGCCGAGGGCCCAGAGCAATGCGTTTCACTGAATCATAGGGTCCTTCGGCCCCGTGTCCAGCACATCGGCCACGGAACTTTGCGGGTCACCGGTTGCCGGGCACCCGATCGCCCCGCAGCGCGGCGATGGCCAGGGCCGCCCGGTCCAGCGCGGGCTGGAGCGTGGCCTCCGGCTGGGGGCCTGAAAACAGGAAACCCTGCAGCGAATCGCAGTGCAGACCCATCAGGTAGCGGGCCTGGGCGGCCGTTTCCACGCCCTCCGCGGTGACGGTCAGCCCCAGTCCGTGGGCCATCCCGATCATGGCGTTCAGGATGGGCAACTGCTCGGTGCCGGTGTTGATCATGGACACAAACGACTGGTCGATCTTCAGCGTGTCCACGGGCAGGCCCTGCAGGCGTCCCAGGGAGGAGAAACCGGTGCCGAAGTCGTCCAGCGCCACTTGGGCGCCGGCCGCACGCAGGGTCATGAGCTGCTGGATGACGTGGCAGTCGTCTCCGAAGAAGACGCTCTCCGTGACCTCCAGAATCAGCTGGCGCGGGTCCACGCCACAGGATTCCGTCACGGCCATGAGCAGTTCGGCGAAGTCCCCGTGCTGCAGCTGGACACCGGAGACGTTCACGGCCAGGGACCGGGTGGAGTCCTCGTCCAGCCAGGGCTTGAGCTCCGTGCAGCCGCGAAGCAGCACCTCGGTGCCGATCTCGACAATGAGGCCACTGCGTTCCGCCGCCGGAATGAAATGCTTGGGCGGGACGAGCGCGCCATCGCGCACCCAGCGGGCCAGGGCCTCGACCTTAGTCACGGTCCCGCTGCCGGCGGAGACGATCGGCTGGTAGTGGACGGCGATCTGTCCGCTGTCCACGGCGCGCCGCAGGCCGGCCTCGAGGTCGTTGCGGTCCACGAGGGCCTTCATCATCTCCGGCTTGAAGCGCATGTACCGGTTCTTCCCGGCAGTCTTCGCCGCGTACATCGCGACGTCGGCACGGCGCAGGAGCTCGGAGGCGTCCACAGCGGACTCGCCGATCGAGGCGAGCCCCAGGCTGAGGCTGGGCCGCAGCATGGTGCCGTCGATCCACACCGGGACGCGCAGCGAGTCGACGATCCGGGCGGCGACCGCCTCGGGCTCCAGCGAGTCGAGCAGGAGCACCACGAACTCGTCGCCGCCCAGCCGGGCCACGATGTCGCTCGGGCGCACGCACGCGCGCAGGCGCCGGCCGACCTCAATGAGCATCTGATCCCCGGCGTGGTGGCCCAGGATGTCGTTGACTTCCTTGAAGTCGTCCAGGTCAAGGAGCAGGACGTCGACGGCGCCGCCGTGCTGGTCCGCCAGCGCGCTTGCGAGGCGGTCGTTGAACAGTTGGCGGTTGGACAGTCCGGTCAATCCGTCCCGGAACGCCAGCGCCGTCAGCTGCGCGGACTGTGCGGCGAGGTCGGCCATGGCCCGGGTGATCCGGTCCTGGGCCACCTTGGCCGCGGTCACATCCCGGAAGCTCCACACGCGTCCGACCACCTGGTCCGCGACTTTCTGCGGGCGGGAATAGCGTTCAAAAGTCCGGCCGTCGCGGAATTCCAGGATGTCGTGGCTTTCCGCCGCGGGGTCGGCGTAGAGGGCCTCGACCTTCTCGACGAACTGGGCCGGATCCTGCAACTGGTCCAGGACGAAGGCCATGACCGCCTCGTCCTCCCCGGTGGCCAGCATCTCCCGAGGGATGCCCCACATGGTGACGAACTGATTGTTGACACCGGCGATCTCGCCGTCGCTGCTGACCACCAGGATGCCGTCGGCGGTGGATTCGAGCGTCGCGCTCAGCAGCGACATGGCCTCGCGGAGGCTGTCATCGTTCTCCGGCCGGTGCGAGGTGTCCCGGACCGCGGCGATCATGCTCGCGGTCCCTTTACCCGTCCCGTCCCGGGCGCCTGTACCGGTGAAGAAAATAGATCCGGCCACCTCGGCCTGGAACTCCGTACCGTCCCGCCGCACCCCGTAAGCCTCCACGGGGGCAGTGTCAGTGTCAGTTTCGGCGGCAGCGGCGTCGCCGTCGGGGTGGGCGCCGCGGCGGAGGTTGAAGAACAGCCGCTCGAGGCCGTTCCGGAACCCCTCGGCCAGGAGCATGCGGTGGTCCGAGCCCACGAGTTCCTCGCGAACGTACCCGAACATGCGCTCCGCGGCGGTGTTGACCATCCTGATGGTCCCGTCCTCGGCCACCACCAGCAGGGCGTCGGGGCTGGATTCCACCAGGTCCCCGTAGCCCGGGACCGCGGCGGATACTTCCTGGGGGACTGTCGTTGGGACTGTGCCGGGGGCTTCCTCCGGGTACGACGACGCCGTCACCCGGCTACCGCCGTGCGAACCTGAGACCACCAACGAGACATTTAGAACCCTCCCATCGGGAAATCATAGGCGCCGGAAGCCTCCCTTGGGTGTCAAGAGGGTGTCAACACGTGGGCGGGGCCGAATCCGTGCCCGCGGCGGAGGACTTACCGCCCAGTTGCGCTATCACCTAGGGTGCTTAAAACCCCGGTTTGGCAGCCCTAAGTGACAGGGCAACGTGGGGGGAGCGGCCCACTTGGGAATCGCCGATCACGGCCTTGTAGTGGCCAACGAGTTCGGCGCCGAGCACGGACCACGTCCGGCCCTGGACCGAGGCGTGCGCGGCCGCGGCGAACGCTCGGCGCTTGGCGTCGTCGCCCATCAGGTCCATCACCCGGGCACGGAACCCGGCGAGGTCGCCGGGCTCGTACAGCCAGCCGGTCCGCGAGTTCTCCACGAGGTCCAGCGGGCCGCCGCGGCCAGTGGCCACCACCGGCACCCCGGACGCCATGGCCTCCTGGATGGTCTGGCAAAATGTCTCGAACTCGCCGGGATGGACGAAGAGATCGAAGGAGGCCACGGCCCGGGCGAGGTGGTCGCCGCCGAGGAAACCGGTGAAGACCGCCTGCGGCAAGGCAGCTTCCAGGGCGGCCCGCTGGGGCCCGTCGCCGATGATCACCAGCCGGATCCCGGGAACATCCGCCAGCACCGCCAGATCCTCCACCTGCTTCTCGGCCGCCAGTCGGCCCACGTAGCCGATGAGGCGCTCGCCGCCGGGCGCCACGGCAGCCCGCCAGCCGGCGTCGCGCTTCCCGGGGTTGAACCGCTGCGTGTCCACGCCGCGCCGCCACATGTCCACGCGCGGAATGCCGCGGCCGCGGAGCTGGTTGAGCGCGAACGTGGAAGGGACCAGGGTGCGCGAGGCCAGCAGATGGATCTGGTCCACCCGGTTCCAGGCCCAGTTCTCCAGGAAGGGGACGCCGTAGCGGCCCGCATAGCCGGGGACCTCGGTCTGGTAGATGGCGACCGTGGGGATGCCGAGCTGGTGGGCGGCCTGCGCTGCCCGCCAGCCGAGCACGAACGGGGACGCGAGGTGAACGACGTCGGGCGCGTAGTCGGCAAGGATTCGCTTGACCCGATACACACCGCCCATCGCCACCCGCAGATTCGCGTAGCCGGCCAGCGGGACCGAGGGGAGCCGGAGGACGTGGGCGCCATAGACCTCGTCCGGTACATCCGTGTCCTGCGTGGACGGTGCGATTACCAGCACCTCGTCCCCGCGCTCGTGCAGATGCTCCAGCACGCGCAGGATGGAGTGGGTGACCCCGTTCATGAGCGGCAGGAATGATTCGGCGACGATTGCGATCCTCACCCCTCCACGGTGCGGGCGGCGGTTTGCGGCGCGGGGGAGCAGGCGTGACCGGGAGGGGAAGAGTGGGTTAACAGGTGGGCGAACTCAAGAGGGACCCGCCACAGGGCGCGCGGAACGGCGGGCGGTTGCCGGGAACTAGTCGGGCGCCCTCGCGTGGGCGCAGTTCAGCGCGGCCATGCGTCCACGGCGCAAACCCTACGAAGCAGCGGTGCCGGATGGCATGACGAAAGTCGAGCTACAGCGGGTCGGGCCAGTTGCCGACCGGGAAGCGGGCACGGATGCCGGAAACCGGACCGCAACGCGCACGCTTGTTGCCTTCCATCAGAAATACCTCCAGAGGCTACGGAACTTCAGAATACGCCCGTCGCCTCCTACCGTCCAGAGGGCGCATCGCCCTTGAGGACATCCGGAAGTTCGTCCACAAACACCGTCTGCGGCGGTTCAAAATAGATGACCAGGACCTGCTCGCCCACGGCGAAAACGCTGGTCTTGTCGAACGGGTGGGCGTGGAACGCACTGGTTCCGCCGCGGACCGGCAGCATGACCTCGCCGATGGTGCCCGGGCCGATCCGTCCGGTGACGCGGCCGATCTTTCCGGTCAGGCTCCGGTCAACATCCTTATGCATCAGAACCCCAGTACATCAGAATCCCAGTACATCAGGTCCTCCGGCTCTCCGCGCGCATTCCCGCCCCTACGCCTCAGGCGCCTTCGCCGGCCGTTTGCCGCCATCC
The DNA here is from genome assembly GCF_056394385.1 of Arthrobacter sp. 10N44_2. NCBI lineage: Bacteria > Bacillati > Actinomycetota > Actinomycetes > Micrococcales > Micrococcaceae > Arthrobacter > Arthrobacter sp. 10N44_2. Next base: position 12,165 of record NZ_JBFTHT010000005.1, read on the forward strand.
CGGGTGTTTTTGAGGGCCGTGGAGAGCGCCGGGAGGTAGTCGCCCACCTGTGCCAAAATCCCGCCGATCATCCGGTTGACCCCTTCGCCGCCGTTGAGAACGGTCATCTGGCCGACGTGTGCGAACGGCTCGGCCGCCGCCGCCACGATCGCCGGCATGTTCTCGGCGAGCTGCTGGGAGATGACGGCGTCCTGGTTGGTGCCCAGTGCTTCGGCGCGGGCCTTGATGCCATCTGCCTCTGCCAGTGCCTTGGCTTTGATGGCGGAGGCGGCGGCATCGCCGCGGGCCTTCGTGGCGGCGGCCTCGGCCTCGCCGGTGACCTTGGTGGCCCCGGCCGCTGCTGCTGCCGCCGTCGCGTTCGCCTGGGCCTGCACCTCGGTCCGCCGGGCGTTGGCCTGGGCCTCCAGCTCGGTGCGCCGGGCCAGCGCCTCGGCAGCGCTGATGTCCGCGGATTTCTGGCCTTCCGCGTCGGTGCGCTTGGCGTAGGCCCTCGCGTCGGCGGGCTTGCGGACGGTGGTCTGCAGTTTTTGTTCCTCCCGGTCGGCCTCGAGCTTGGCCACCTCGGTTTCCTGGACCACCACCTGCTGGCGCGCCGTGGCGTCGGCCAGTGGCCCGGCCTGGGCCGCGTTCGCCTTGGCGCGCTCGGCATTGGCCTGCGCCTCGGACTGCCGGATGGCGGACAAGCTCCGGGCGTCGGCAATCAAGGCCTCGGCCTCCGCTTCCTTTTCCGCCGCCTCGCGGTTCCGGGTGGCCTCCGCGATGCGGGCCTCCATCTTGACCATGGCAATGTGCGGCTTGGCGATGTTCTGGATGTAGCCCGTGGGGTCCTGGAGGTCCTTGATCTGCAGCGAGTCGACGACGAGGCCCAGCTTCTCCATTTCGACGCCGCTGGCGCTGCGGACCTGGGAGGCCAGCTTGTCGCGCTCGCGGATGATTTCCTCGACCGTCATGCTGCCGATGATCGAGCGCAGGTGGCCTTCGAAGACGTTGTACACCTGGCTTTCCATCTTGGGCTGCTGGCCCAGGAACCGGCGCGCGGCGTTGGCAATGAACGGCGGGGCATCGCCGATCTTGTAGATGACCACGCCGTCGACAATCACCTGGATGCCCTGGGAGGTGACGCAGGAGACCTTGAGTTCGGTTTCGTTCAGCGTCAGGGACAGCGGCCGCACCGTCTGCAGGCCCGGCAGCACCAGGGCCCCCTTGCCCGTGACGATCTTGAAGTCCATCCCTTCACGGGTTTCCAGGGTGCCGCGCGTCAGGCCGGAGATAATGAGGGCCTCGTTCGGTTCCGCCACCTTCCACATCAGTTTTGTTGCCACCCAGATGACGCCGACGACGGCGACCGCCCCCAGGATGATCGAAATGAGCGGATACAAAAATGACAAGTCCGGCATAACCAGGTCCTTTCACGGCGGTGGAAAAGAAATTAAGCAAAGCCCCAAACGATGCTGCTGGTAGTCCCCGGCCGGCCTGGAGGCAGGAATTCCCACGCCGCCCAGCCAGCTGTTGTACACAGTCTGTGGTGCTTCCGGCCGGGAGTCCAGCAATTCGACGATGTCCGGGCATACGCCCAGGTCCCGCCGGTGCCTAAAGCCCCTGTTGGGAGCCTCCGCCGCCGTGCCAGCGTGGGAGAGGGTGCGGGCGTGGAGGGGCGGACGAGCGTGCCTGCAGGGACGAACGGGAAGGGCGGACGCCAGGGGTACCGGACCCGTGAAGGGGTGATGGGTGATGCGCGGCTCTCCTCTCGGGATGACACGGACGGCCGGGATCGCGTGGGACATCTGGCGGGCGGGGAGGGCAAGCCAGGATGAGGTCGACCGCCGGCAGCGCGACCGGCTCGCCGCGCTGGTCGAGTGCGCACGGTCCTCCTCGCCCTTCTTCCGCAGGCTGTACCGGGACGTCCCGGACATGGTCCCGGACTCAGCCACGGACCGGGCCAAGGATCTGGGCAGGTATTTAGGGGAGCTGCCTCCGGTGGGCAAGCGCGAGCTCATGGAGAACTTCGATGACTGGGTGACCGATCCCCACATCACGCTCGCCGGGCTGAAGCAAGACCTGCTCGATGACCCGTCGCGGATCGGCGGCCTCTACCGCGGACAGTACCTCGTGGTGACGACGTCGGGGTCCACCGGTGAACCCGCGGTCCTGGTCCATGACCGGACCTCGCAGCTGGTGGCCATTCTCCTGGGCCCGATCCGCGAACGGCGGACCCTGATGGCGGCCAAGGAGGCGCGGGCTTTCCTGCACCGGGGACTGCGGGCCGCGGCGCTGATCGCGGACGGGGACCACTTTGCCGGCGTCGTGCTGACCGAATCCGCGCGGCGGCGCAGCCCCCGAATCGCCCGCCGGGTGCGCGTATTCTCCGTGCTCCGGCCGCTCCCGGACCTCGTGGCGGACCTCAACGACTTCCAGCCGACAGTGCTTTACGGGTATCCGAGCGCCATGGTGCAACTGGCCGCCGAACAGAAAGCGGGACGGCTACGGATTCATCCGCTCCTGGCGGTCGCGTCCGGAGAGAGCCTGGCAGCCCACGCAGCGGCCGAGATCGAGGCGGCCCTCGGCTGCCGGGTCACTGAGCGATACCTTGCCTCGGAGGCGATCGCCCTGACCAGCCGCTGCCGGCAAGGGCTGCTGCACGTCAACGCGGACTGGAACATCGTGGAACCGGTGGACGACGCCTTCCGGCCCGTCCCGCCCGGCGAACTCTCCCACACGGTGCTGGTCACCAACCTGGCCAACCGGGTCCAGCCGCTCATCCGGTACAACCTTGGCGACCGGGTGCAGCTGGCTGCCAGCCCGTGCGCCTGCGGCAGCCCGTTTCCCACGCTGCGGGTCGAGGGCCGCAGCGGCGGCGTGCTGAGCTTCGCTGCCGCCGACAGGACAGGGTCGGACGGGAAAGTGGTCACCGTGCTGCCGTTGGCGCTGGGCACGGTGATCGAGGAGACCGCCGGCGTCCGCCGGTTCCAGGCGATCCGCACCGGGCCGCGCTCGCTCACCGTGCGGCTCGAGCTCTGGCCGGAAGCCGCGACGACGGCCGTGCGGACGGCGGTGGGGGAGCGCCTGGGTGCGTTCTTCTCCGCCCAGGGCGCCGCCGGCGTCGACGTCCGCTTTAGCGATGAGCCGCCCCGGCCGGACCGCAGCGGCAAGTTCCGCGAGGTGTGGTCCGCCTGAGCCGGCTGCTGCCGCCGCTGCTGTTAGTGCTGTTCCAGGATCCGCCGGGCGTCCTGCTGGGCCTGGAGCTGCTCCGGGGTCACGGACTGTCCGGTCAGGAACCCGGCGGCGGCCATGATCCGGCGCAGCTCCGCGACGCTGCGCGGGGTCCGTACCCCGTGGTGCGCCATGGCGTGGCAGTTGGCGCAGAGCGGGACGAGGTCTGTGATGGGGTCCAGTTCATACCCGCTGCCCAGCTGTGACACCGGGACCAGGTGGTGGACCGGGATGAAGTCTTTGCCGATCTCGCCGTAGGCGATTTCAAACGAGAATCCGCACGCGGCGCAGCTGGTCCCGTGCTGGGCGACGCAGACCCGTCGGGCGTCCGGACTGTGTTCGTACTTGTTTACTTCGACCCGGGTGACCGCCGCCGCCGGGACGGTGCCGGGCACGGGCTGCGTGGGGTCAGCCGGCACCGGGCCAAACTCACCCCAGAGTCCGCGGAGCAGGGGCTCGACGGCGGGGTCGAGGGCCAGCGCGGGGCCATGGAGGGCTTCCCAGTCGATGCCGGGCACGGCCTCGGCGAGGACCCCGGTCGGGATCTGGTCGCCGGCGGGCAGGAGGGCGTCGAAGTCCACCTGGATGTAGAGCGGGGACGGGGCCTGTGCGCCGGGCTGCGCGCCGGGCGGCGAGTCGGCCGGTACGCCGGTCTGGGCGGCGCTCGCGGAGTCCGGTGCCTGGACGCGGGGAGCCGGCCGTTCCGCGACGATGATGCCGTGGCCGATCAGGCCGCGTCCGTGCCGGCCCTGGAGCACCAGCCACGCGTCCGTGCCGGCGGCGCTTCCGGCCGCGTTGCCGGCTCCGCTGTCGAGAGAGGTCCCGACGTCCCAGCTGGCCAGGTGCCGGCCGGTTTCGGCGACCTCTTCCAGCACGGCCGGGTAGGTCCAATCGTTCCATTCGTCGGGGTCCCAGACGAGGATGATTGCTGTCATCTGCCCATTGTCGCAGTGCCCGGACTGCCTGCGGCATTGTTGAGCGGCCCGGTCGGCCCGGTCATGCACGTGGCGTTGAGGGTGTCCTCCGCGATGGACTCCATTTGGTGCAGAATGTGGGTGTCCCCGCGTGGGAGCGGTTCCGGCGGGTAGGCCACGGCCATGGTGAGCTGCCGGGTTCCGTCCGCGCTGGTCATGGTGATGGTGCCGTAGCCGGGCACGTCGCCGGGATGGCCGTAGTAGAAGTCGTTGGTGCACAGATCGTTCCAGCGGACCACGCCGAGTCCGTACCTGGCGTAGAGCGGGCTCTCCATTTGCGTGATCGTCGCCGGCTTGAGCAGCTTGTTCTGCAGCAGCGCGCGGTAGAACGTATTCACGTCCGCCACGGAGGACACCATGCCGCCCGCGGCGTTGTCGATCTGGGCGGCCGGATAGGTGACGTCCAGTTGTTTGCGGTCCAGCGCGATGTAGCCGTGGATCATGGACGACGGCGCCGGCCCGGCCGCCGTCATCAAGGTTTCACTCAAACCCAGCGGCTCGATGATGTCGGTGCTGATCACCTCGCCGATCCGCCGGCCGCTGAGGCGCTCGACGATCAGCGCCAGGGCAATGTAATTCGAGTTGGAGTATTCAAATCCCTGGGCCAGCTTCGCCTGCCAGGAGATCCGCCCCGCCATGGCCAGCAGATCCGCCAGGCTCACCTTGGTGGTCAGGGCTTCGCGCACTGTGGCCGGATCGAACAACGGCCCGTCCACCGACGGCATGCCGGAGCGGTGCTGCAGCAGCTGGCGGACCGTGACCGGTCCCGGCGGGTGCATCACCTTGTTGAACTCCGGCAGGTAGGTGCTGACCGGCGCGTCCAGTTCCAGCCGGCCCTCCTCGGCCAGTTTGAGCACGCAGACGGCCACCATGGACTTGGTGACCCCGCCGATGTGCACCGGGTCCGTTATCTCGGCCCGGGACGGGCTGTTCAGGTTTCGGACCCCGTAGGCCGCGGACCACTCGTCCCCGCCCACGCGGACCTGGATGAGGACGGCCGGGGCGCCCTCGTCGAGCAATCTCCTGCCGAACTGTTCGAGCACGGCCCGGTAGCCGGAATCGGGCGGCGCCGGCGCCGGCGGTTTCGGCCCGGGGACGCAGCCGCCGAGGGCGGCCGTAAGCACGACGGCGAGGATTGCGGCCGTGAACCGGCGGGATTTTTCGCGGATCCAGACCATCGGCATGAGGGTCCTTCTTGCAGGTCGGGAGTGCAGTCAGGGCAGGAAAACGCCCCCAGCCAGGCACAGTCCTAATGCTTGTGATGGTCCTCAGGCAGACATCAGTCGACCAGAGCCATAAGTCACGGGTATGGATTCGACGTTGCTTGCGACATTCCGAGATCGCGGGCAACCGGCGCAGCGGGCTCAAAGCCTTCGATCATCCATAATTATCGCTGTGGACCACGCGCGAGTACCTCGGATCGAGGTCGTCTTCGAAACGGATCGGCTGCTGCTGCGGCCATGGCGGGTGTCTGATGCCGCCGTCCTGCGCGAGCTGTGGACCGAGCGCGATCCTCGCGTCCCTCCGCATCGTCGCATCAGTCCCGATGGTCACCCCACGCTGAAAGATATCGAGGACCGGATCCGTCGTGATAGCCGACACCCCTTCCCTGGGTTGCTGGCCGCAGAGCAAAAGAGTTCGGGGCAGGTCATCGGCTACTGCGGGCTGATTCCCAACGAGCACGGACGGGTTGGAGAGCCAGAACTCGCGTTCGAGTTCCTCCGCGAAGTCTGGCGCCAGGGGTTTGCGACCGAGGCCTCGTGGACCGTCCTCCAGCGGGCGCAGGCGTCGGGCTACCGACGCCTGTGGGCTACAGTCCGTGACTGGAACACCGCGTCACGCCGTGTGCTGGCCAAACTCGGATTTGTCGAAACCGGGCAAGTAGAACCTGACGAAATCCACGGCGATTCTCTCTTCACTACGAAGACACTCTGACCATAATCCGGCCCGGCACTGGAGCTAGTCGGTCCGTCTTGGTAGCTTCAACGCATGGCCATCAAACTTGAAAACGTCGGTATTGCGGTTCGTGACCTCGAAGCAACAATCGCCTTTTTCACCGACCTCGGTCTCACCGTCGTCGGCCGTGATACCGTCAGCGGCGAGTGGACCGACACTGCCGTCGGACTTGATGGCAACCATGCCAAGATTGCGATGCTCCAGACCCCGGACGGTCATGGTCGACTTGAGCTCTTCGAGTACATCCACCCTAAAGCGATCGAGTCGAACCCAACCCGTCCCAACGACATCGGCATGCACCGCGTGGCCTTCTCGGTTGACGACATCGACGAGGCCCTTGAGGTAGCTGCGAAGCACGGATGCCGTCCGCTACGCGGTGTGGCGACCTACGGTGACGTCTACAAACTCACCTACCTCCGAGGTCCCAGCGGAATCCTCGTGATGCTCGCCGAGAAACTGAAAAAAGACTGACACCCGGATCGGCCCGATTAGCCTGTGAATCGCGGCCATGCGATCGAGCTGATTGGCGGCCCATCCGGGTCAGTTTTCACCAGAGTCAAACCGGCAGCCCACAGTTATCTGCGCAAGGCTGGGGTCGCCCGATGATGGATGGCGAGAAGGGGCGTGATGGGACATGATCAGAAGATGCGCCGATCCGGAAGGACTGCATTCTGGGCGGTCCCGCCGGCCCTGCGTGGCTACAGGATCGAGTGGCTGCGCCACGACTTGGTGGCGGGCGCCGCGCTCTTCGCGATCTTGGTCCCAGCTGGCATGGCGTACGCCCAGGCCGCCGGCCTTCCACCGGTGACCGGCCTGTACGCGACGGTAGTGCCCCTGCTTGTCTACGCGGCAGTCGGGCCATCGCGTGTGCTGGTGCTGGGCCCGGATTCCGCGCTCGCTCCGATGATCGTGGCAGCCTTGATTCCCTTGGCCGCGGATAACGTGCAGAAATCCGTGGCCCTGGCCGGTCTCCTCGCCATACTGATTGGCGGCATCTTGCTGCTCGGCTCAGTGCTGAGGTTGGGAATCGTCACTGGACTGCTGTCGAAGCCCATCCGGCTCGGCTATCTCAACGGCATCGCCTTGCTGGTGGCCGTGTCCCAGCTTCCCACCCTCCTGGGGATCTCCGTGGAAGGCGGTACACCCTGGGAAAAACTCATCGCCGCCGTGCCGAAGGTGCTTGCCGGCGAGACCAATTTGACGGCACTACTGCTCGGCTTGGTCTCGCTGGCGCTCATCTGGGTTCCCCGCCGGCTGAAATGGAAGGTTCCGGGCGTGCTCATTGCGGTGGTTGTGTCCTGCATCGCCGTGGCCGTGCTGGGACTCCAAGAGCGTTTGAAGGTCACAGGTGCCCTCCCGCAGGGGCTCCCTGCACCGGCCCTGGGCGGAATTGGCTGGGCCGACGTCCTGACACTGTTGCCCGCCGCCGCCGCGATCGCCCTCATCGTCTTCGTTGATACCGGTACCCTGGCACAATCCCTGGCGGCCGCAGAGGACGGCAGGGTATCCGGCAACCACGAAATGGCAGCCTTGGGCGCGGCGAACGCTGCCACCGGGCTGCTCGGTGGCTTCCCGGTGTCGGCCAGCACGTCCCGCACGCCGGTGGCAGTCGAGTCCGGGGCGAAATCCCAGCTCACGGGGGCCGTAGGCGCCGTCCTGGTGCTCGGCTTCATGCTTGTGGCGCCTGGCGTCACCGAGTTCCTGCCGGCCACAACCCTTGCAGCCATTGTCATCGCCGCAGCCGCCGCAATAGCCGACCCGGCCGGTGTGCGACGGCTCATCGGCATGAGCCGCAGTGAATCGTTGGTGATGCTCGCGGCGTTCCTGGGGGTGACCATACTGGGCGTCCTCCCGGGCATCGCCGTTGCCATCGGCTTGGCAATTCTGGACTTCCTACGGCAGGCCTGGGACCCCTACCGTGCTGAACTGGTGGACGTGCCCGGGGTACCGGGGTACCACGACGTGAGCCGTCATCCGGAAGGGGAACGCATCCCCGGCCTGTTGATCCTGCGCTTCGACGCACCGCTGTTCTTCGGCAACGGCGCCTTGTTGGGGTCCTTCGTGCGCAACGAACTGGACCAGGCAGGGGACGGCATAGAACGCGTGGTGCTGGCGGCAGAACCAGTGACGGGAATCGACACGACTGCACTGGACGAGTTGGTGCAGCTTGACGAATGGCTGGACCGGCACGGCGTGGACCTGGTGTTCGCCGAGCTCAAAGACCCGGTCAAAGACAGATTGTTGCAGTACGGCATGGGCGCCCGCTTCTCTCCCGAACATTTCTACCCAACAGTGAGCGAAGCAGTGAGGGCGTTCCAACGGGAGAAAAGGGAGGGGTAGGGAACGGTTGTCCCCGGTCATCAGCCAGTTCAGTCACGGGCTCAGCCGACGGCGCGTGCGCCTAGAGGCGCACGCGCCACCACCGGGTGGTCGCGGTGCAGGTTTCCGAGGGCTGAGGCGCCCTGCGGCGACCCCAGTTCCTCGAAGAACTCCACGTTGGCGCGCACGTAGTCGTCCCACTCGTCCGGGACATCGTCCGAGTAGTAGATCGCCTCGACCGGGCAGACGGGATCGCAGGCGCCGCAGTCCACGCATTCGGACGGGTGGATGTAGAGCGAGCGTTCACCCTCATAGATGCAGTCCACCGGGCATTCGTCGATGCAGGCCTTGTCCTTGACATCCACACAGGGCTGGGCGATCACGTACGTCATGGCTGGCTACACACCCGTGTAGACGGTCTTGCCCCACGTGAAGAAGTCCAGTGCGGACTTCCCCTGCTCGCGGAACGTGTTGGTGGAGGAGTCCTTGACGCCGCCGAACGGCACGTTCAGGTCCAGGCCCGCCGTCGGACGGTTGACCTTGATGACGCCGGCCTGGGCGCGGGCGGCGAAGTCCGTGGAGAACGCCAGGGAGTCGGTGCAGATCCCGGCGGTCAGGCCGTAGCGGGAGTCGTTGATCGCGGCGAGCCCGGCCTCGTAGTCCGGGACCTCGAGGACGGCCACGACGGGTCCGAAGATCTCTTCGGTCACGGCGGCGTCGTCGAAGGGCAGGTCCGTGAGGATGGCGGCCGGGAAGAGGAACCCGGCGTCCGTGCCGCCGTCGTACTCGCCGTGCAGCAGCGTGGCGCCGCGTTCGACGGCGGTGCGCACCGCGGCCTGGTTCTGTTCGAACTGCTGGCTGCTCACCACGGCGCCCATCCTTGCGGCCTCGAGGCCGTCGCCGGCCGTGTACTGCGCGGCTTCCTCGGTGAGGGCCGCCAGGAATTCCTCGCGGATGCCGGGCGTGACGTAGACGCGGGACGTGGCGGTGCAGGCCTGGCCGGTGAGGCCGAACGCGCCGGCCGCCACCACCTGGGCGGCCTTGCGGGGATCGGCGTCGTCCAGGACCAGCACGCCGTTCTTGCCGCCCATTTCCAGCTGGACCCGGGCGCGGCGGGCGTTGAGGATCTCCTGCAGCCCCAGCCCGACGTTGGTGGAGCCGGTGAAGGACAACCCGGCGATGCGGGGATCGCGGGCCAGGGCGTCGCCTACCACGCGGCCCTTGCCGTGGACCACGTTGAACACGCCGGCGGGCAGCCCGGCGTCCTGCAGGGCGCGGGCCAGGTGGGTGGCGGAGAGCGGGGTGAGCTCGGCCGGCTTGATGACCACGGCGTTGCCGCTGATCAATGCCGGCGCGGACTTCCAGGCCGGGATGGCGATGGGGAAGTTCCACGGCGTGATGAGCCCGACGACGCCGAGAGCCTCGCGGCGGGTGGTGATGGTGGTGTCAGGCAGGCCGCTGGGCAGCACCTCGCCGGTGGCGGCCCAGCCGAGGGAACCGAAGAAACGCAGCACGTCGGAGGCGCGCTTGACCTCGCCCTTGGCCTCGGCGAGGGTCTTGCCCTCTTCACGGACGAGGTCCTCGGCGATGGCGGTCTGGCGCTCCAGGAGCAGGTTGCCGGCGGCCATCAGGATGGCGCCGCGCGATGGGGCGGGCAGTGCTGCCCAGGCCGGCTGCGCGGCGGCGGCGGCGGTGATGGCGGCGTCGACGTCGGCTGCGGTGCCGCTGGGGGAGAGGGCGGCGAGTTCGCCCGGGCGGGCCGGGTTCATCCGCTCGGTGTCCGCCCCGCCGAGCCATTCGCCGTTAACCAGGTGCCGGGCGGTGAGGAGGTCCCGGGCTGTTGCGGTTGAGGTGTCTGTGTCGGTGGAAGTCATGGTGTTCCTTCGTGAGAGTCGGAGCAGGGTGTGTGCTGGGTGTTCAGCGCCTGTGGCTAGAGCCCGCGGATCAGGCCGCCGTCGCAGCGCAGTGCCACGCCGGTGATGTAGGAGGCCGGGGCGCTGCAGAGGAACGCCGCGGCGGCGCCGAATTCCTCGGGTTCGCCGTAGCGGCGGGCGGGGATGGTCTTGCGGGATTCGAGCTGGATTTCCTCGGGCGTGGTGCCGCGCCGTTTGGCGGCGGCCTGGTCGAGTTCCGCGACCCGGTCCGTGGCGATGCGTCCGGGAAGGAGCATGTTGACCGTGACGGCGTCGAGGGCGACCTCGGCGGCGAGGGTCTTGAGGTAGCCGGCCAGTGCCGCGCGGCCGGTGTTGGACACGGCCAGGTTCGGCAGTGGTGCCACGACGCCGCTCGACCCGACGGCCAGGATCCGGCCCCAGCGCCGTTCCCGCATGCCCGGCAGGATGTGCGAGACCAGGGCGTGGTGCGGTTTGACGAGTTGTTCGAACGCCGCGGCGATGTCGTCGGCGCCGAGTGTGGCGGCCGCGCCGGGCTTCGGCCCGGGACCGTTGAGGACCAGGATGTCGATGGGCCCGAGTTCCGCGACTGTCTGCTCGACGGCTGCGGCCACGCCTTCGGCGGTGCTGAGGTCCGCTTCGATGGCGACGGCGCCCGGTCCGTAGGCGTCCGTCAGTTCGGCCACGATCTCCTTGGCGCGGACTTCGCGCCGGCCGGTGATGGCCACCCGGACGCCTTCGGCGGCGAGGGCCCGGGCGATGGCGAGGCCCAGGCCGCCGGTCGAGGCGGCCACAAAGGCGGTCTTTCCGCTGATTCCGAAATCCATCAGTTCCTCCCCGCCGTGGTCAGCACGGCGGCCGGGTTCTGGCCGAGGGCCCCGGCGGCCTCGGCCAGGTGCGTGCGCAGCCCGGTCCGGAGAACCTCCGGGAACGGCGCGGCCGGTGCCCGGACGCCGGCGTCGGCGATGAGTCCGCGCTGGTGCAGGCATTCCTTGCGGATGGCCAGCGCGATTTTCGCCTGCTGCTCGAAGTTGATCAGCGGCAGGTAGGGCAGCAGGGCATCGCGGGCGGCCTCGTAGCCGTCTCTCTGCCAGGCCTGCACGCAGGCGATGAGCGCTTCCGGGTAGGAGAAACCGGTCATCGCCCCCGCGGCGCCGGCCATGAGCTCGTCCAGCAGCCCCTGGCCGCCGAGGCCGCCGAAGACCGAGACGTCGAGGGCTGCGGTGAGGTGCCCGATCGCCACGGACGTGGGCGGGGCCTCGGCCTTGACCGCGGTGACGAAGCCGCAGGCCTGCACCACCGAAATGAGCGCCTCGGTGCTGATGTGGACGCCGCTGGCCAGCGGGTAGTCCTGCAGCACCACGTTGGCGCCGGTGGACTGGTGGATAGCGTTCAGGTGCGCGATGACCACCCCGGGGGTGGCGGAGTTGGCCTGGACCATGACGGCCGACAGCCGGTCCCCGGTGGCGGCCTGGATGGAACGGATTTCATCGACGGCCGTGCCGGTGAAGAGGGACGTCACTCCCACCACGAGGGGCAGGCGCGTTTCCTCCATGACCACTTCCAGGACCAGGCTGCGCTCGGCCGCCGTCAGGGCCGCAGCCTCGCCGAACACGCCCAGGACCGTGAGCCCCGTGGCGCCGATCGACTCGTAGTAGCCCACGAGCCCGGCCAGGCTGTCCGTGTCGACATCCAGGGCGCTGCCCTGGAACGGTGTGGCGACGACGCCCCACACGCCGGGTGTCAGTGACTCCCGCATTGGTTTCTCCTTCTAAGCTCTTGTTGTTCTTCGAGCGGCTAAATATCGGGCCGTGGAACGGCTAGCGTCCCGGCCAGTGCGGGGCGCGCTTCTCCTGGAAGGCGCGGACGCCCTCGGCGGAGTCTTCGCTGTCCAGCGCCGCCATGAGGGCGGGGAGCCGGAGGCCGCGGGCCTCGGCGGCGGTCAGGTGCGCGGTCTGCGTGACCATCTGCTTGACCGCCCGGACCGAGGTGGGGGCGCAGGCGAGGATCTGGTCCACCCAGCGCTGTACCGCGGCGTCGAGCCGGTCCGCGGGGACCACCTCATTGACCAGGCCCAAGGACTGCATCTCGGTGGCCTCGGCCTTCCGCCCGGTCAGGAGCATGCCCATTGCCTGGGTGTAGGGGATCCGGCGCACCAGCTGGTGGATGCCGCCGTCGAGCGCCAGACGCCCGACGCGCGGTTCCGTCAGCCCGAAGCGGGCCGTGTCCGCGGCGATTACGATGTCCGCGCCGAGCACGATCTCCATGCCGCCGCCGAGCGCATAACCGTTGACCCGGGCGATCACCGGGATGTCCAGCGTGGTGCGCAGGCTGAGCCCGCCGAACCCGTTCGGGTCCAGACCCGCCCAGTATTCGAGCCCGGTCTTGTCCACGGCGGAGGCGGACATGTCCGCGCCGACGCAGAAGGCCCGGGTCCCGGCACCGGTGATGACCACGGCGCGGACGTACGGATCGGCTTCGAGCTGGTCCCAGATCTCGTTGAGCCGGGCCTGCGCGCCGCCGTCGACGGCGTTGAGCACGTGCTGGCGGTCGATGACCACGGTGGCGACGTGGTTCTCGATGGTCAGGGTGACCTGGTCAACGGCGGCGGGAACCGAGGCGGTCGTCCCGGCTTCTGAAACGGCGGTCACCGAAGGACCCCCAGCTGCTGCAGGCGCTCGATGGTCTCGGCGTCGAACCCGTTCTCCAGCAGCACCTCGACGTTGTGTTCGCCGAGGCGCGGGGCCACCCGGCGGATGGTGGGCGGGGTCGCGGAGAGCCGGATGGGTGCGTTGAGCATCTTCACGGTGCCGACGCCGGGGTGTTCCGCCTCGACGATCATGTTGTTGGCGTGTGTCTGCGCATCGGCCAGGGTCTGTTCCAGGGTGTGGACCGGGGCGTTGAGCAGCCCCTGGCCTTCGAGCCGGGTGGTCCAGTATTCGGTGGTGTTGGTGGCTATGCGCTCGCGGAAGATCGCCTGCAGTGCCGGCTTGTGCTTGAACTGCTGTTCGAGGTTGGCGAACTCGGGCCGCAGCGTGAGGTCCTCGTCCAGGCCCAGGGCCTCGGAAATGCGCAGCAGCGGGTCCGGGGTGAAGCCGCCCACCATGCAGACGGCGCCGTCGGTGGTTTCAAAGACGCCGCTGAGCGGCATGGCGCCCCAGTTGACCTCGTAGCCGCGGTTGAGCTGCATGCAGGCCTCCTGCATCTGCAGGTGCAGCATGGAGTCGTACATGGTCACCTCCACCTTCTGCCCGACGCCGGCGGACTCGCGGGTGCGCAGTGCCAGCAGGATGCCCTGCATGAGGTGCATGCCCGTGATGTAGTCGCACAGCGTGGTGGGGTAGATGGCCGGTTTCATGTCATCGGACTCCCGCCGCCACATGACGCCGGAGTAGGCCTGGGCGATCGCGTCCTGGCCGCCCTTGTGCGAGTAGGGGCCCTCGGGGCCGAAGCCGGTGCCGGAGGCCCAGATGATGCCCGGGTTCTGCTCCTTGAGGTCCTCGTAGCCGAAGCCCATCCGCTCCATGACGCCGGAGCGGAAGTTGCTGACCACGACGTCGGCGTCGGCGAGCAGCCGGCGGAGGACGGCTTTGCCCTCATCGGTGCGGGTGTCCACGGAGATGCTGCGCTTGTTCCGGTTGATGGACAGGAAGATCGGGTTGTCCTGGCCGTCCTTGTCCGGGAACGAGTTGCGGGAGATGTCTCCGGCGCCGGGGCGTTCCACCTTGATGATGTCCGCGCCGTAGTCGCCCAGCAGCTGGGTGCAGGACGGGCCCATGAACACCTGGGTGAAGTCCACGATCTTGATTCCGTCCAGGGGGAGCGGGGTGCCGGCCTCAGCGGCGGCGGTTGCCGCCGTCGTGCCTGACAGCAGGTCGTCGATGACGGTGCTCATGCCCCCACCACCGCGTCCACGTCAAGGGTGGCGTTCGACGACGGGACGTCGCCGGGGTCCGCGCCGTGCCGGCGCATGCCCTGCTGGATGTCCAGGGCGGAGACGTCGCGGACGAGGGTGCCGTTCTGGATCGCCAGGGCGGCGGCGACGCCGACTGCCTGGCCCATGGCCATGCAGGGCGGGATCTCGCGGGACATCTTCTGGGCCTCGGGGGTGGCGGAGTAGTGGCGGCCCGCGACGAGCAGCTGGTCCACTTCCTTGGGCAGCAGCGAGCGGTACGGGTAGTAGTAATCGCGGCCGCGGGCCACGGTGTCGGCGAAGTGCCGGCGCGAGGTGACGTCGTCCTTGGTCATGACGTACTCGCCTTCGAGCAGCCGGGTCTGCCGGACGCCCATCTGGGACGCGACGTCGAGCATGTAGCAGTTCTCGAAGCCGGGCAGGTTGGCACGGACGTAGTCCACGGCCTCGGTGATCCGGTCGCGGGCGGCGAACTCGGCAGCGGTCATGTCCGCCGGGTCCACGCCGTCGAAGCCGGTCATGTGGGGTGCGTTGCACCAGACGACGCCGTCGATGGGGGTCTTGAGCCACCACAGTTCCCAGGCGCCGCCGAGGAGGCGCTTGATGGTGCGGTTGATGGCGCGGGCTTCCTTGGGATTGGCTTGTTCGAAGGCCTCCGCGGCGTTGGTGTCCACGTTGCCGAGGCGGAAGACCAGCGTGGTGAGGTAGCTGTCCTTGACGTAGCTGGCACCAGCCCGGGAGGCGACGTCGATGTCGCCGGTGGTGTCGATGACGACGTCCGCCATGAAGGCCTGCGGGCCGGACTTGGTCTCGCAGATGACGCCCTTGATCACGCCGTTGTCCACGATCGGGCGGGAGAACCAGGAGTGCAGGCGGAGGTTCACGCCGGCCTCGCGGACGAGGTCGTTGGAGACCCGCTTCCAGCCGTCGGGATCGAATGCGGCGGCGTAGCAGATGGGCTTGGGATTGACGTGGGTGTGGAAGTCAAAGGTGCCGTAGCGGCCCCACTTGTTCCACAGTTCCTCGGAGGTCTTGCGGTCATCGGCCGGCGGGACGATCGCCAGGCCCAGCTTCTGCAGCCGCTCGACGTACTCGGAGACGATGCCGGTGACCGTGATTTCCTGGCCGTTGATCATGTCATCGAGCACCAGGACCATGCCGCCGGAGGCGAGGCCGCCCAGGGAGGAGTAGCGTTCCAGCAGCGTGACAGAGGCGCCCGAGCGGGCCGCGGTGACGGCTGCGGCCACACCTGCGGGGCCACCGCCGACGACGAGGACGTCGGAGCGGGAGATGACGGGGGCGGTGAGGTCCGCCGTGGTGGTGCTGAGTTCCAGCGACGACATGGCTGTGGACGGGTTCATGGGGGATCCTTACTGTTTCGGCCGAAGTGCCGTTAGAGGCGTGCCGTGGGAACGGGTGCCGTTGGAACGGTGCCGGTGACGTAGAAGACGGTGCCCGGCAGTAACGCGGCAACGCTGACCGCGAAATCGACCCGGCAAAGGGTATGACGCATCGCGGCCCGTTGCGGGGCCGTGGTGCGGGCTGTTGGAGGGGTTCCGGCGGACACCGCGGTATAGAAGAGGCGTCCGGACCGGAGAAAGGTGACGGCGGCTAGGGCCGGCGGATCACCACGCGTGAGGTGCGTTAACCCAGATTGCTACGCAGACCTCTTCGTAGCTGTTCTTGTACCAGTGGGGCGTATCCGAGGAGAAGGTGATCGAATCGCCTTCTTCCAGGGTGTACTTCTCGCCGTCCAGGAAGATGTCCTTCCGGCCGGAGAGCACGATGCCGAATTCCTCGCCGCTGTGCCGGAAAGGAGTGGCGCTGGTGTCGTGGCCTGGCGGACTCACGATCCATTGGGCCTCCAGCGCACCGTTGAGGTCCGGGGTGAGCAGTTCATAGACTGCTTCACCCACGGACTTCTTGGTGACGCCCTTGAGGTTCCGCCGCTCGGCCTTGCGGACCACGGGGGACCTGGTTTCCTCCTGTCCGAGGAAGAACTTCCCCACCGGAATGTCCAGGCCATGTGCCAGCTGCGCCAAGGTGGTGAAAGAGGGATTGGCCAGGCCGCGTTCGATCTGGCTGACAATCGCCGGGCTGAGGCCAGTGACTTCCGAGAGCTTCGCAAGGGTCATTCCTTTGTCCTTGCGCATGTTGCGGACCTTGTTGCCGACGGTGGCAAGAAGGACGCTTGTGCCGGCGGGGGAATGTCCCGTGACGATTTCGTTGGTCATGCTCCGACTCTCTCTTGGTGAGCTAACACACATAACTATAGTGAAAACTTTTAGCGAATCAAGGTTTTAGTGAATATTTTTACGGTTCCGGGCCGAATCTGCGCCTGACGTGGGGCTTTGTAATCCGGCCCGGGCCCGGCCTGCTGCGGGCGGACGGGACTTCTCCGAAAACCATTGACTCTGTGAAGATCTTCAATATAGTTGTGTGAGCCGCAACACTTTTGGGAAGAACGCTTCAAACAGGTTAGGGCGCACAGCCTTCTGGCGGAAGGTGCATCCGACCCGCGAACACGTTCCTTTCCTTAAGCCAAGCTGCCGTGACATCTGCCAAGCCATCCGCAGAGCACGATGTTGGCCGGTCACCAGGGACCAGTTCCTTGTTGCCGAGCTGGATGGCCCGTTTGCATTCAAGCGCTACGAAGAGGCATGCGTAGCTATCTGGGCTAACTCGCCTCCCATGTGGTGAGCCGGTCCCGCCCCGCGGACCAAGCCAAACGATAGTTTCGATTGCCGGCGACCCCAACAGGGGTGCCCGCCGGCAGTCCGTACCCTCACGCACCCCGAAAGTGCGGGGGAAGGAAAAAGGAATCATGACTGACACTGTCGTCAAGACTGACCTGGAGACCGGCCGCAAGTCCCGGCTATCTCCGGAAGTCCGCCGGGGACTGCTCGGCCTTGGACTTGGAAACACCCTGGAATGGTACGACTGGATGGTCTTCGGCCTGCTGTCGGCCTTCATCGGACCCAAGTTCTTCCCGTCGCAGGACCCCGTTGCCGCGACGCTGAGCGCGCTGGCAGTCTTTGCCGTCGGCTTCGCGTTCCGTCCGCTGGGCGGCATCCTGCTCGGCACCTTCGCCGACAGGATCGGACGACGGCGGGTAATGCTCTGGTCCATCATGATGATGGCGATCACCACCCTGATCATTGCCGTGTCGCCGACCTATGACCAGATTGGCCCCGCGGCCGGCGTCATCCTGCTGGTCTGCCGCATCGTTCAGGGCATCTCCACCGGTGTCGAAGCTCCGCTGTCCACCGCCCACGCCGTCGAACTCGTCCCCGAGGGACGCGAGGGCTTTGTCGCCGGCATCATCTCCTTCTACGTCAACGCAGGCATCCTGCTCGCCTCGCTGGTCAGCTACCTCTCGTCCCTGATGCTCGGTGGGGCCGTCATGGCCGACTGGGGATGGCGTGTGCCGTTCATCGTCGGCGCAGCCTTCGGCTTCGTCGTTGTCTACCTTCGCCGGACGCTTCCGGAAACCATGAAACCGGAAGAACTGGCGAACAACTCCGCCAAGACCGTCTGGGGTGGAGTGCGCAAGCACTGGCTCAGCGTCCTGGCCATCACCTTCGTCGTCGGCGCGGCGCAGGCCTACAACTACGCCTGGAACACCGGACTTCCCACGGCGGCCCGCACCGGCTTCAAGGAGGACGCAACCGCCGTCTTCGCGCTCACCACCATCCTCGGCGTCGTGCTGGTTGTCGGCAGCCTCATCATCAGCAAGGTCGCTGACGGCAAGTCAATGTCCAAGTGGTTCCTGATCACCCGTGCGCTGGCCATTCCGTCCGTGTTCCTGATGCTGATGTACGTCAAGCCCGGCATCGCCGGCTTCGCGGCCGTCCTCCTCGGCGGCTCGGTTGTGCTGGTCCTGAACATGACCCTGTACAACGTGGTCACCAGCTCCCTGATGCCGAAGGGTTGCCGCGGTGCCGGCACCGCGCTCGGCTACGGCCTGGGCGTCGCCCTCTTCGGTGGCACGGCCTCCTACCTCCTGGTCTGGCTCCAGTCCATGAACGCCTCCTGGATCTTCCCCGTATACGTGGCTGTCCTGTCGGCGCTCAGCATCGTCTTCTACCTGCTCGCCCGGAAGAAGAACGGCATCTTCATCGGCCGGTAGAGCAAACAGCCGGCTACGACCACGGCGGGTTACGAAGACAGCCGGTTACCAAAACAGCCAGGCCAGAACACAGGCACGCAGGAACAGCGGTAAGCAGGAACGGAAAGTGGGAACCCTCATGGACGCCAGTCGCCCGGACACAAACGGTTTGCAGGCAAACGTGATCTCCTTTGATCTCGACGCCTCCGACGTGGAGCTTTACGAGGCAGCGCGCGCGCTGTTGCTCACCGCCCACCACAGCGAGAACCACCGGGTGGCGGCCGCCATGCGCGGTGAGTCGGGGGCCATCTATCTCGGACTGCACATTGGCGCCAAGCGCATTAATGTGTGCGCCGAATCCAGCGCCCTCGCCAATGCCCGCATGGCCCAGGAGCCAGCAATCCACACCGTGGTAGCCGTCAGCATGGACGGGCAGGGACACCCCCAAGTCACCAACCCGTGCGGCCTCTGCCGGGAGCTGCTGCGTTCTTACGGAACTGAGACGTCTGTACTGGTCGATGCCGGGGGCGAGGTGGGCAAGGTCCGGATCAAGGAACTGCTGCCCTTTCCCTGGATGCGTGCCACCGAAACGGAGTGGGACACTGTTCCGCCCCGCGTTCAGGAACACGCAAGCTAACGAGCCGCCGCGGCACCCGCATCATCCGGCGGCAACGGCAGCGGTAGGGCATCACGGAAGGCCGGGACTCACAAAGTCCCGGCCTTCCGCCGTGCCGGGAGGTTCCGCCGTCGGGCGGCCCCAGACGCCACACAGAAAGCTGGTGCAGCCGCCGCGTTTCCGCTAAACCGCTGCACCAGCAGGTAGTACGAATTTTCTGAATACTATGAAACGTTACTCATTCGCGGCTCCCTATGTCCCGGGGGTTGATGACCGGGTCTTTACGTCTTCTTCCAGGTGCCTTGTCATCAGCCAGCCTGCGCCGGCCATTATTACGCCCATCACCATGAAGGCCCAATTGTCCATGGTGTTCAGCGACAGGAAGTTGGCCGCCGAATCCACGCCGACGATGAAACCGTAAATGCTAAGGACGATGTACAGCAGACCGGAGCCCATGAGGAAATTCCGGGCGCCCATGGCAGTCCGGGACATGGTCAGGCCGGTGGCGCCGATCGCGAGCTGAACGATGTTCAGCAACATCGACACCTGGAACAGGCCCAGGAACAGGGCCTTGGAATCGGGCCCGAAGAACCTCAGTTCGCTGTAATTCGTAGTGATGCCGGGGATGAACCCCAGGATGCCCACGACGATCAGGACGATACCTGCACCCATGCCGACGTTCTGTACATCTGTCCGACCAAAATGAACGCCGTGCGCATGAGGAGATGCGGTAGTCATTATCTGCCTCCAACCACTGATTGCGGACATTTACAATTTTACGACCGGGGTGCGCAAAAAGCGCCGGGGGCCACCGACGGCAAATCCGGCGGATCCGGCCAATGTGCCTGTCGGAAACCGGCCGGGTGCCGGGCCCGTGGCACCATGGATCTCGATGAAACTGCGCGCTGATCAGACCGGACAACGTGGCCTTCCCATGCCCCTGTGGCTGCAGGGTGCCCTCGAGTCCGCCCAGGCCGCCGTCATTTCCGCCCTCGTGGTGGTGGCCCCGATCGTCATGGTCTGGGCCACGGCCGGATTCCAGCATGACGGATTCGATGTCCTGGCGCGCCTGGCCGGCCAGGCCTGGCTGCTGATCCACGGCGTGCCCCTGCTGCTGGACACCGCCGGTGCCGGGTCCGCCGCGCAGCCGGAATCCGGGACGCTCTCGCTCATCCCGCTGGGCCTGGCCCTCATCCCGTTCCTGCTCGCCTGGCGCGCCGGTCGGCGCCTTGCCCGCGCCTCATATACGGACCAGCTCTGGCAGGCCCTGCTCGGCTCCTGGCTGGCGTATGCCGGATTCGGGATTGCAACGGGCTTCGTCTGCCGCACGGCCGACGTCGGCATCAGCCTGTGGGCCGCCGCGTTCATTCCCCTCGTCCCGTTCGGGCTCGGCATGGTGGTGGGCGCGCGCCGCGAGGCCGGGTCGTGGAGCCGGCTGATCGGCGTGGACGCCGTGGCCTGGCTCTCCCGTACCAGCCAGCACTCGCGTTGGGCCGGGTCCTACCTGGGTTCGGCCATCAAGGCAGGCTCGGTGGCGCTGATGGCGAGCCTGGCGATGTCCGCCGCGCTGCTGGCCGTCGACCTCTTCATCCACTGGAACCTTGTGGTCGCCGTTTATGAGGGGCTCGACGCCGGTGCCATGGGCGGCGGTGTCCTCACCATCGTGCAGCTTGGCTTTCTGCCCAACCTCGTCGTCTTTGCCCTGGCCTGGATCTCCGGCGCTGGGTTCGCCCTGGGCGTCGGGTCGCTGGCCGGACCGCTCGGGACCGCCGTCGGGCCGCTGCCGTCCGTTCCGGTGTTCGCCGCGCTGCCGGCCGGTTCCCTCGACTTCGGCTTCGTGGCCCTGGTGGTGCCGGCGCTGGCCGGGGCGCTGGCCGGCTGGTGGTTCCTGCGCGAAGGCGAAAACCACTTCGACGAATGGCTGTCCATCAAGATCCGGGCCCGCTGGTTTACCGCCGCCGCCTCCACCCTGGTGCTGGGCGCGGTGATCGGCTCCGTCGCCGGGCTGCTCGCGGCGGGGCTCGCCTGGCTGGCCCGCGGTTCGGCCGGCATCGGTCGGCTGACGGAGATCGGGCCCGACCCGCTGCGCACGGCGCTGTTCGTGGCCGCGGAGGTCGGAATCGGCGTCGTGATCGGCTACGCGGCCGGACCGTGGCTGGAACGCCAGCAGAAGCTGCGCGAGGCAGACCTGGAGACGGTCAGCAGCCGCTAGGGCAGCGGCGTGGGTGCAGCCGTTAGCGCAGCTGCGTGGGCAGCTGGCTCGGCAGGGACTTCTCCAGCTGCGTCCTGCATTCCGAGGTTGCCTGCTGCGTCAGGGCGTAGCGGACGCACTGCTGGTAATCGCGGATCTGGTTGAAGAACAGTGTCGAGGCCAGGACCACCAGCAGCATCACCGCCGAAACCACCAGCCCGGATATCGCGCCGTACAGAACCAGCCGCGATTCTTTGTATTTCACCGCCCGGACCAGGACCACGATGCCCAGCACAATCCCCGCCACCGTGAGCAGCGCCGTCAGCCACACGTAACCCACGTCGAGCTGGAAGACGAAGAACGAGCCCAGGACCGCGATGACGAACAGCCGGAACAGGGTGCGCGTCAGCCGTGCGGGATCTTGTGCTGCCTGGCCGGCCGGTTGCCGGTCCGACTGGCCGCTGCCGGATTCCGTGGGGGGATTCATGTTTTCCAGCCTACGCGAGCGGCCCCATAAGCTAGGACCATGCGCATAGTTGTCCTCGTTTCCGGCACCGGCTCCAACCTCCAGGCAGTAATCGATGCCGTGAAGTCCGGCGCGCTCGACGTCGAGATCGCCGCCGTCGGCGCCGACCGGCCGGGGACGTTCGGGGTGGAACGCTCCGCCGCCGCCGGGATTCCCACGTTTGTGGTGGACTTCAAGGCCTACCCGGACAGGACGGCCTGGAACGCGGCCCTGACCGAAGCCGTCGCCGGCTTCGCCCCGGATGTGGTGGTGTCCTCGGGCTTCATGCGGATTGTCAGCGCCGACTTCATCGACGCGTTTGGCGGCAAATACCTCAACACCCACCCGGCGCTGCTGCCGTCCTTCCCCGGCGCCCACGGTGTCCGCGACGCGCTGGCCTACGGCGTGAAGGTCACCGGCTGCACGGTGCACTGGGCCGACGCCGGGGTGGACACGGGCCCCATCATCGCGCAGGAAGCCGTGGCGGTCGGGGACGGCGAGAGCGAGGAATCCCTGCACGAGCGCATCAAGGTGGTGGAACGCCGGCTCCTGGTCTCCACTCTGGCTTCCCTCGCCGCGGCCCACACCCTTGCCTGATTTCCGCCCTGCCTGATTTCCGCGCTGCCGGGTTTCCCCCGCTTGACCCAACTAGCTCGCAGTAGGGGCCGTTTTGGGCGCTCAAAACGGCCCCTGCTGCTGGCCAGTTGGGTAGACGGGCCGCGGCTTGTGGATAACCCTCCGAGGCAGTCCTCGGTTTTGCGACGATGGGTCGATGAAGACACCCCGGCCGCTCCCGTCCCCGCTCGGTTCGGCGCCGTTTACAGTCAGGGAGGCCGTCGACGCCGGAGTCAGCCGGCGCCGGCTTAAGCATCGCTCGCTCCACGTTCCGAGCCGCGGGATCCGGTTGCCAGCAGAACACCCCGTTGAACTAGCGCACCATGCGCGGCCCCTCACCCTTGTGACGCAATTCTCTGCAGCCTCCCACGCGACCGCCTTCTTGATCTGGGACTTTCCGGGCTTCCTCCCGGGTGCCGACGCCCTCGGCATCCACATTTCCCGTCCGGACACGATGGCAATACCGCGGCGCAGGGGCGTGATTGGCCATGTCGGGCAATTCTTCGCCGACGAAATCACCACGATCGACGGGCTGCTGGTCACCACTCGGACCAGGACGTGGCTGGACTGCGCCCGGAAGATGAGCATTGACGAGCTGACCGTGGTGGCTGACCACTTATTGCGTCATCCTCGGCCTGAGTTTGAAGGCCGGACGGAGCCTTATGCCGGTCCTGGGGAACTGGCCGAAATGCTGGACCGACACAAGGGTACGCCCGGCATCCGCAAGGCGCGTCTCGCCTTGGACCAAGCCCGGATCGGCGCGGATTCGGCCCCCGAGACGAGACTCCGGCTTGCCCTCTGCCGCTCAGGACTACCGGAACCGGAACTGAACGTGCGCACGGTCCTGCGCTCCGGCGTCGTGCGTCAACCTGATCTTGCCTATCCGGAACACCGGGTTGCTGTGGAGTATGAGGGGGCCGTGCACTCCGACGCGGCCCAGGTCGTACGTGATATTGCCAAGGAAGAGGACTACGCAGGCAGTGGCTGGATCCTGGTCAGGATCTCAAAACGGCACATGGAGAACGAGGCGCGCGCCGCCGTGGCCAAGGTCCGCGCCGCTCTCGCCTACCGCGGCTGGCAGCCCCTGCTGCGAGTCAGTTGGGGGAGGGGAGAGGGTGAGCGCAGGGGCGGAAGGGCGTTACTCGAGCCGGCGCTGCTTCGTCTCGGGGGCGAAGAACGCCATCCACAGCACGGAGAGCAGCACGAGGCCGCCGGCCAGGGCGAACGACGTCGCGAGCCCCAGTTCCGGCCACAGGAAGGCCGCGAAGATCAGCGGACCGAACCCGGCGCCGAGCCGGGAGAACGTCGAGGCCCAGCCGAAGCCGGAGCCGCGCAGTTCCGTGGGGTAGAGCTCGGAGACGTAGGTGTAGAGCACCGGGATGGCCACCTGCACCACGAAGCCGAACACCAGGAGCCAGAACACGGCGGCGGTGGGAATGTCCACCACGATCGCCACGATCACCAGCGTCAGCGCGGACAGCGGTCCGGTGATCGCCAGGATCCACTTGCGGCCCACCCGCTCCACCAGCAGGGCGGCCACCACCACGCCCAGGAGTCCGACGGCGGCCATCGACGCCGTGGTCAGGAAGGCCTTGTACTCCTCGAAGCCGGCGCCGATCAGGATCCGCGGCATCCACGTCAGCGACAGGTAGTAGACGAGCAGGATGCTGAAGAACAGGGCCCATGCCGCCGTCGTGATCTTCCAGTTGAACTGCCAGAGGGCGCGCAACTGCGTCCACGCACTCCCCGCCGAGAGGCGTGGTGCATCCTGCGGTGCGGGCAGGCTGTAGACGCGGGCCTCGGCGCCGGTGGCCTGGACCAGGGCGTCGATCACCTTGGCGGCCTCGTCGCGGCGGCCTTTGCGGATCAGGAACAGCGGGGATTCCGGCACGCTGCGGCGGATCCAGAACACCAGCAGCGCCGGGAGCACCATGACCAGCATGGTCAGCCGCCAGTCCGCGAAGGCCGCGACCAGCCCGGCGGAGACAAAACCGCAGAGGGCCGCGCCGATCGGCCACCAGCCGTCCATCGCGGTGAGCACCCGGCCGCGCTGTTTGCGCGGGGTGAACTCGCCCACCAGCGCGTAGTCCACCGGGATGCAGCCGCCCAGGCCGAACCCGGCCAGGAACCGGAACACGACGAACCACATGAAGTCGGGGGAGAAGGCGCCGAGCACGGTGAAGATGGAGAAAATCAGCAGGGTCGCGGTGAAGGCCTTCTTGCGGCCGATGGTGTCCGCGATGGTGCCCCAGACGAACGCGCCCAGGGCCATGCCAATGAGGTTCGCCGTGCCGATCCAGGCGGCATCGCCCGGGCTCAGCGACCAGTGCTTGGACAGCAACGGAATGAGGATGCCGTTGAGGGTGACGTCCCAGGCATCGAACATGAAGCCCAGTCCGCCGATCAGGAAGATCCGGCCCTGGACCTTCCACCGCCACGGCAGTTCCTGGACCACCTGTTCGCCGCTGGGCACAGTGGTGTACGTGTTCATCTTGGCCTCCTGTGAAAACTCTACGTGGCCGGGCCGCGGCCTGCGCGTGCTTCACACTCCGGCGCGCGGGAGGGCCCGGCGGCGGGACGCGATAAACTGGCCGCATCCCCACCACCCGCGGCCCCGCCGCGATATAAGACGGAGACTTTTGTGAGCTTCACGCAGCTTGACCGTGTATCCATCGACCGAGTTCCCATCCACCGGGCACTGATTTCGGTCTACGACAAGACCGGTCTGGAGGAGCTCGCTCAGGGCCTGCACGCCGCCGGCGTCAAGATCGTTTCCACCGGCTCCACGGCCAAGAAGATCGCCGCCGCGGGCATCCCCGTGCAGGAAGTCGAGGAAGTCACCGGCTCCCCGGAAATGCTGGACGGCCGCGTCAAGACCCTGCACCCGCGCGTGCACGGCGGCATCCTCGCGGACCGCCGCGTCCCGGCCCACATGCAGACCCTGGCGGACATGGAGATCGAGCCGTTCGACCTCGTCGTCGTCAACCTCTACCCCTTCGTGGAGACCGTGAAGTCCGGTGCCGCGCCGGACGACGTCGTCGAACAGATCGACATCGGGGGTCCCGCGATGGTGCGCTCCGCCGCGAAGAACCACGCCGCCGTCGCCATCGTGGTGGACCCGGCGTCCTACGGTGCCGTGGTGGAGGCCGCCGCCTCGGGCGGTTTTGACCTGAAGACCCGCCGCCGGCTCGCCGCCAAGGCGTTCGCGCACACCGCGGCCTACGACACCGCCGTGGCCACCTGGACCGCCAGCCAGTTCCGCGACGAGGACGGCGACGGCGTGATCGACTGGCCCGCCTACGCCGGTTTGGCCCTGGAACGCTCAGAGGTGCTCCGCTACGGCGAAAACCCGCACCAGCAGGCCGCACTGTACGTGGACAAGGCCGCCCCGGCCGGCATCGCCCAGGCCGACCAGCTGCACGGCAAGGCCATGAGCTACAACAACTTCGTCGACGCCGACGCCGCCCTGCGCGCCGCCTTCGACTTCGCCGAGCCCGCCGTCGCCATCATCAAGCACGCCAACCCGTGCGGCGTGGCCGTGGGGTCCGCGGCGGCGGCCGACCCGATCGCCGACGCCCACGCCAAGGCCCACGCCTGCGATCCCGTGTCCGCGTTCGGCGGCGTCATCGCCGCGAACCGCACGGTCACCGCCGGGATGGCGCGGACCGTCGCCGGCATCTTTACGGAGGTCGTCATCGCGCCGGGCTTCGACGACGAGGCAGTGGAGATCCTGTCCAAGAAGAAGAACATCCGCCTCCTGGCCCTCCCGGACGGATACGGCCGCTACCCGACCGAGTTCCGCCAGGTCTCCGGCGGCATGCTGGTACAGGCCACGGACAAGGTCGACGCCGACGGCGACACCCCCGCGAACTGGACCCTGGCCGCGGGCGCCGCCGCCGACGCCGCCACTCTGGCCGACCTCGCGTTCGCCTGGACCGCGTGCCGCGCGGCGAAGTCCAACGCCATCCTGCTCGCGGACAACGGTGCCGCCGTCGGCATCGGCATGGGCCAGGTCAACCGGCTCGATTCCTGCAAGCTCGCGGTCGAGCGCGCCAACACCCTCGGCGTCACCGTGGAGTCCGATGTCGAGGGTGCTGGCGGGGCCTCGAATGCCGACGCCGCCGCTTCGCCGGAGCGTGCCCGGGGCGCTGTAGCGGCCTCGGACGCGTTCTTCCCGTTCGCCGACGGACTGCAGATCCTGGTCGACGCCGGCGTGCGCGCCGTCGTCCAGCCCGGCGGCTCAGTCCGGGACGAGGAAGTCATCGCCGCGGCCAACGCCGCCGGCATCACCATGTACTTCACCGGGGCACGCCACTTTTTCCACTAGGGCCCTTCCACTCGGGTAGTGCTCTTCCACTCGGGCTGCGGTTCGCGTACAAGGGACCCGCGCGCAAGAGACCGGCACAAAAAATGGACATGCCCTCCCTGGCTGGGGGACATGTCCATTTTTTGTGCCATCGAGTGGGCTGGTGGCCGGTCCCTGGGACATGCTCATTCGTTCCGCGGGACATGCTCATTTTTCGCGGCAAGGAGTGGGCATATGGGGGATATGTCCAGGCTTCGGAGTGTGGAGAGAGCATGTCCCGTGCGACCCTGGGCTGCCTTGGCCATCCGGGGGACATGCTCATTCTTTTCGGTGCGTACCGGGCCAACCCAAAGGACGTGCTCACGGGTTCAGGAGCTCGAGACCGACCCGGTCGGACATGCCCATTCCTTTCCGGGACATGCCCTCCCTGGTCGGGGGACATGTCCATTTTTTGTGCCATCGAGCGGGCTGGTGGCCGGACCCTGGGACAGGCTCATTCTTTCCGCGGGACATGCTCATTTTTCGCGGCAAGGAGTGGGCATATGGGGGATATGTCCAGGCTTCGGAGTGTGGAGAGGGCATGTCCCGTGCGACCCTCGGCTGCCAGGGCCAGCCGGGGGACATGCCCGTTCTTTCTGGAGCGCAGCGGGCCATCCGGGGGACATGCTCATTCGTTCCCAAGCGCCGAGAAGCCGCCCGGGAGGACATGTCCTTTCCTCATGGCAAGGCCCGGACATGTGGGGTATATGTCCGGGCCTTGGTGTTAGCGGAGGGCATGTCCAGGGGGGGGGGCGATCCGCCGTCGCACATAAAGCCAGCGCGGGGCCACTGCGTCCTCCCCACTGCTGAAGATGGGACGCAATGACCCCGCGCTGGGGTAAACAGGGTAAACAGGGTAGACAAGCCCGGCTGCGCGGGCCCCGCGAACAGGCCCCCGCGAACGGAGCGCGGGCCCCGCGAACAGGCCCCCGCGAACGGAGCGCGGGCCCCGCGAACAGGCCCCCGCGAACGGAGCGCGGGCCCCGCGCGAACGGGGCCCCGCGCCCTCAGATCAGGAAGCGGCCGCCGTGGTGTAGGCCTGCTGGATCACGCTGCCCCAGTACGGGCCGTACATCTTGGTGGAGTTGCTGCCGTAGCCGTAGCTGTTGATGGAGTTCTGGTAGCCGGCGGCGCTGGTGCCGATGAACCACGGACCGCCTGAGGAACCGCCGGTCATGTTGCAGGGGATCCCCTGGGTGTTGAACTGCGGGTTGTAGGGATCGTTCGTGGCGGTGCCGGAGCAGCTCTTGAGGGATTCACCGTTGAAGGGCGCTGCGGCGGGGTAGCCGAATGACTTGTAGCTCAGGCCGCGGGCGGCGTTGAACTGCAGCCCGGAGCCGCCGACGACGTCGCTCAGGTACTGGCCGTTGAGCGTGGACATGACGGCGAAGCCGGTGTCGTAGGTCATGTCACCCGAGGAGCTCCACTGGGTGGGGGCGTAGAGGGCCTTGGCCGTCCACTTGCCGTAGGGGGCCGCGCCGTTCAGGTACGCCGGGACGAACGTGAACTTGGTGGCGAAGGCGCCCGGGCCCTCATTCACGCAGTGCCCGGCCGTGGAGACCGTGCTCTTGTTGCCGGAGGAGACCGAGTTGCCGGAGCAGACGTAGTTCGTCCCGCCGAGGGTGAAGAAGACCTTGCCGATGTGCGGGACGGGGGTTTCGCTCGCATTGGTCTTGGTCTGGAGCGTCTGGGATTGCAGCTTGGGAGCCGCGGCCTCGACCTTGCTCGGCGCGCCCGTTTCCGCCGGGCCCCTGGCCGCGGTGGCCTTGCCGTTGCGCTTCATGGCCCTGTCGGCCAGGACGTCGCCGGGGACGGCGCTGCGCATGCGTTCCGCGGTCCAGTAGTCGGCCGCGCCCGTCTCGGTGACGGTGTGGCTGGCGACATCGGAGGTGGAAACCGGTGCCTTGGCCGGTGCGGGGGAGGCCGTGGCCGCCCCCGCGGCACTCAGGGCCAGCAGCGCGGCGGCCGAAAGAGTCAGCAGGCTGGTGGCCAGAGTCTTGGGTGTTCTCATGGGTGTCCTAACCGGTGGAAAAGCGGGGCGGCCGCTGTTGGCGGCCGCTGGATGGAACGAAACTACGACAATTTGACTAACCTGTAAAGTCGCTTGTCAATTCTTGTTATGCCGTGTCGTGATGTCACTCATCCGTCCGCGCACGACGCCGGTAGGCGCCAACGGGGGCACCTCGGGTAAGTTAGGGGTGTTGAGATAACACAAGATTCCGGAAATACCCAGACCTTCAGGGAGACGCCCGCGCAATGGCAAAGATTATCTATACCCACACCGACGAAGCGCCGATGCTGGCCACCTATTCGTTCTTGCCGATCATTGAGGCGTTCGCCTCGACGGCCGGTGTGGAAGTGGAGACCCGCGACATCTCGCTGGCCGGCCGCATCATCGCCGTGTTCGGCGACTACCTCACCGAAGAGCAGCGCGTCAGCGACGCCCTGGCCGAGCTTGGTGCCCTCGCCAAGACGCCCGAAGCCAACATCATCAAGCTGCCCAACATCAGCGCCTCCGTGCCCCAGCTGAAGGCCGCAATCGCCGAACTCCAGGGCCACGGCTACGCGCTGCCGGACTACCCGGACAACCCCTCCTCGGACGAGGAAACGGACATCCGGTCCCGCTACGACAAGATCAAGGGCTCCGCCGTGAACCCGGTCCTGCGCGAAGGCAACTCGGACCGCCGCGCCCCGCTCTCGGTCAAGAACTACGCCCGCCAGAACCCGCACAGCATGGGCGCCTGGACTCCGGAGTCAAAGACCAACGTGGCCCACATGGACGCCGACGACTTCCGCTCGAACGAGCTGTCCGTGGTGATCGAGGCCGACACCAACATCAAGATCCAGCTCGTCAAGGAAGACGGCACCGTCAAGGTCCTCAAGCGTGCCTTCCCGGTCCTGGCCGGCGAGGTCATCGACGGCACCGTGATGCGTGCCGCGGCGCTGGATGAGTTCCTCGCAGCCCAGGTCGCCCGGGCCAAGAACGAGGGCGTGCTGTTCTCCGCCCACCTCAAGGCCACCATGATGAAGGTCTCGGACCCCATCATCTTCGGCCACGTCGTCAAGGCCTACTTCGCGGACCTCTTCGCCACCTACGGTGAGCAGATCGCCGCCGCCGGCCTGAGCCCCAACAACGGCCTTGCCTCCATCCTCAACGGCCTCGAGGACCTGCCGGAGGAGATCCGCGGCGAGGTCCAGGCAGCCATCGAAAAGGGCCTCAACGAAGGCCCCGAACTCGCGATGGTCGATTCCGACAAGGGCATCACCAACCTGCACGTGCCCTCCGACGTCATCGTCGACGCCTCGATGCCGGCCATGATCCGCAGCTCGGGCCACATGTGGGGCCGCGACGGCCAGGAAGCCGATACCCTCGCCGTCCTCCCGGACAGCAGCTACGCCGGCATCTACCAGGTCGTGGTTGATGACTGCCGCGCCCACGGGGCCTTCGATCCCACCACCATGGGCACCGTCCCGAACGTCGGCCTCATGGCCCAGGCCGCCGAGGAATACGGCAGCCACGACAAGACGTTCGAGATCCAGTCCGCCGGCACCGTCCAGATCGTCGACGACGCCGGCACCGTGCTGATCGAGCACAAGGTTGCCCCGGGCGACATCTGGCGCGCCTGCCAGACCAAGGACGTGCCGATCCGCGACTGGGTCAAGCTGGCCGTCACCCGCGCCCGCGCCTCCGCCACGCCCGCCGTCTTCTGGCTGGACAAGGGCCGCGCGCACGACGCCCGGATGATCGCCAAGGTGGAGGAATACCTCAAGGACCACGACACCGAGGGCCTGGAAATCGCCATCATGTCCCCGGATGAGGCCACGGCCTTCACGGTGGAGCGCCTCCGCAAGGGCGAGGACACCATCTCGGTGACCGGCAACGTGCTCCGCGACTACCTCACCGACCTCTTCCCGATCCTGGAACTGGGCACCAGCGCCAAGATGCTTTCGGTGGTGCCGCTGATCAACGGCGGCGGCCTGTTCGAGACCGGCGCCGGCGGATCCGCCCCGAAGCACGTCCAGCAGTTGCTCAAGGAGAACCACCTGCGCTGGGACAGCCTGGGTGAATTCCTCGCACTGGCCGTCAGCTTCGAGCACCTCGCCACCAGCACCGGCAACGCCCGCGCCCAGGTCCTGGCCGACACCCTGGACCGGGCCACCGGCACGTTCCTGCTGGAGGACAAGTCCCCGAAGCGCAAGGCCGGCGAGTTGGACAACCGCGGCAGCCACTTCTACCTGGCCAAGTTCTGGGCCCAGGAACTGGCCAGCCAGAACGACGACGCCGAGCTCGCCGCGGCCTTCGCCGCCGTTTCTGACGCGCTGAACTCCAACGAGGACACCATCACCGGCGAACTCCTGGCCGTCCAGGGTTCCCCGGTGGACCTTGGCGGGTACTACCGGCCGGATGCGGCCAAGGTTGCAGCGGTCATGCGCCCGTCGGCGAAGTTCAGCGAAGTGCTTGCGACGCTGACCAAGTAGTCCCAGCCTCAACCGGCGCCAGACCTCAGGCAGCGCCCGGGCCGGCCGCCACGCAGAACGCCCCGTCTCCCGAAAGGGAGGCGGGGCGTTCTGCTGTCCGCCCGGGATTCCGGTGCGCGCGTCGCTGCTGGTCGTAGGGGTGGCTGGTCGGAGGGGCGGCGGGTCGGAGGATGGCAGGAAAGAGGGGCAGCCGGGCGGGGGAGGGCTGCGGGGTCAGCCCTTGCCGTTGCCCTTGTGCTTCGATTTCCCGGTGGCGGCCTTGGCCGGGGCCGGGGCGACGGCGGCCGGGGCCGTCCGCGCTGCAGCGACCTGGGCTGCTGCCTGAGCCGCGGCAGCCTTTTCAGCCGCTGCTTTGTCGGCTGCCGCTTTGTCAGCCGCTGCTTTTTCCGCAGCCTTCCGGGCCGCCTCGGCCGCCTGCTGCGCGGTAAGGTCCGCCCGGACGGCGTCAATCGATGACTTGATGCTCTGGTGGCGTCTGAAGGACACCTCGCCGCTCGCGGCGACGGCATCCAGCCGGGTCAGCAACTCGTCAAGGTGCTTCAGGGAACCCTCCGGGTCGTTGGCGGCTGCAGCCTGGCTGACAGCCAAGACTTCGGATTGAAGTTGCCGGGCCGCGCCGCTGCCCAGTTCGGGGGCGGGGGAGCCGCAACCGGCCAAAGCCCCGGCGGCCAGCAGTCCGGCGAGGAGGCTTGCGGACACCCGATACCTCACCCGGCCGCGGTCTTGCCCGGCGGTTCGCGAATCGCTCATGGGTCCACACCCTTCTGCAGTTCCCTCAGGTGATCGCCGAGCGGTCCGGTGACGGTGGGGTAGGGGACGACGTCGGGCGCCGCGGGGGCGGACAGGGCGACCGCGATCGTCGCCACGACGGCAAGGACTGCCAGCACGGCGAGCAGCACGGCCACGCGGGTGCGGGGCCGGGCCCGGAGAAACCATGCGGCCCCGCGCGACGCGGAGCGGCGGCGGCGCGGCCGCAGCGGCAGGGCATCCGGGTCCAGCGGGTTCAGGGGGCGTGTTCTCGACGCCCCAGCCGTTGCGGCTCCGGGCCTGGGTGGGCGGGGCCGCCTTGCCGGCGGGGCCGGGAGGACCCGGGTGGATTCCGTTGTGACCGGTCCCGGCAGCGATCCGGGGGAAACGAGGGCAACACGGAAAGCTGCCTCGAGATCGGCGGCCGCGGGGCGGTCCAACGGGTCCAGGACGGTCATGGCCTGGATGAGCCGGGCCCACTCCTCGGGCACGGCGTCCGGGATGACGGGGGCGCGGTGCAGGCGGGCCACGGCGGATTCGACGGCGCTGCCCGGGTACTCCACCTCGCCCTTGAGGCATTCGAGCAGGACCAGGCCCAGCGAGTAGATATCACTCGCCGGACCGAGGTCGGCACCGCGGGCCTGTTCGGGACTGAGGTAGGCGGCGGTTCCCACCATGGTTCCCGTGGCGGTCAGCCGGGTCCCGTCGATGATCCGGGCGATGCCGAAGTCTGTGAGCTTGGGCCGAAGCGGCTCTCCCGGCCGGACCGGCACCAGGAGGATGTTGGCGGGCTTGATGTCCCGGTGGACGATGCCGAGGCCGTGGACGTAGGCGAGGGCATCGGCGATCCCGGCGCCCACCACGGCCAACTCGGCCAGCGGCAGGGGACTGTGGCGGATCCGGGTCCGCAGATCCTGGCCGTCCACGAGCTCCATGGTCAGGAAGGGCCGGGGCTCCTCGGGAATCCGGGTGTCCGTCCCGGCGTCGAACAGCGTCACCAGGCTTGGATGATTCAGGGTCGCCAGCAGTTCGATCTCCGCTTCCTGGCGGCGAAGCTCGTCAGGATCCGCCGATTGCGGTGCAAAGAGTTTCAGGGCAACGTCCCGGCCAAGGTTCAGGTCCTTGGCCGTGTAGACCGATGCCATGCCGCCCCGGCCAATCACCTCCCCCAGCTGATAGCGGCCGCCCAGGGGCTCCGCCATGATGCTGTTGGGCGAACTGTCCACGCTGTCCCCGTACCTTTCGTGTGCGCCCCGGCGGCGCTCCTAAAGAATGATACGGGTACGGGTATCTGATTGCGGTCCGCGTGGTGTGTGGGGGACCTCCGGTCCCGGCGCCGAAGCGTCTTCCCTCACCGGACGCCCACCCGCGGACGCCCCTCCGCCGGAGCATGCCGTTGGGTCCCCCAGCGGACCCAACGACCTTGCTCCGGCGGTACAGGACCTTGATGGGAGCGGTGGCATGCGCTAGGGCGGGCGGGGCTTGCAGCCGGGCCTCGGCTGCGGACCGGAACGCTCGGGGTGGGCGGGCGCTGAGAGGGTCAGGCCGGCGGGAAATGGGGTGCCGGAAGCCCGGCGGTGGACGGTCGTGTCCATGGGGGATTCTCCTGGGTGACTGTTGGCGGGCGGCGAAGGCAGCCCGACGGGCCGTGCTCTGTGGAGGCAGAGACGGCCCGACTAGTCAGGAGAAGAACCGGGATCAGCGCTAACGGCTGCGTACTCGTGCTGGAGCGGTCCGCCGATGGCGTCGGCCCCGATGGTGGGCACGTAGAAGACCAGGCTGGGCATCCACGCAGCCGTTCCGGCAGGCCCGCCGCCGGAGTGCCCGCTGCCGGACCCCGAGCCCGGAGCCGGCGGGAGTGCGTCAGGCGCAGGCAGTCCCGTTCCGCCATGCCATGGGCCCGGACCCGGGTTGCCGGAGGGAGCCGGCGGTTCACCGGTCCCGGCAGGGGCCTTGGCCGGCGGGGCAGCGCCGGACTGGACAGCTGCCGCGCCCCGGGGTTCAGGGATCAGCAAGGCGGGATAGGCAACCATGGCACCCGGGGAAGGAGATGCCGGGAAGGGACGGGCCGCCACGGTGCCGGTGGGAGCAGGCGCCGGCGGTTCAGCCGGTGCTGAGTTGACGGCGGTCGCTTTTGCGGCGCCCGCCGGTGCCGATTCGCCATCGACAGCGGCCGGCGTCCCCGCAGGCGATCCCGCCGCGACGTCGCCGCCTGGAACGACGCCGTCTGGTGGCCCGGCCGCCGGGTCGCCGGGGAGCGGAGTTGCTGGATCCGGAGCCGGGGCCGCCGGGTCGCCGGGCGACGAAGGTGCTGGAGCCGGTACCGCAGGGTCCACCACCGGCGGAATAACACCGGGGACCGGAACCGCAGGGTCCACCACCGGCGGAACAACACCGGGGACCGGAACCGCAGGGTCCACCACAGGCCCGGTTGCCGGCGGGGTGAGTGCCGGCGCAGGGAGCGAAGGGTCAGGGAGCGCCGGAGAGGGGAGCGCCGGGTCCGGTGCCGCCGGCCCAGGGGCGGGCGGTGGCGCGTCGGGAACCGCCGGGTCAAGGGCGGTGTCCGCGGGCCCGTTCGGGTCGGCAGGAACGACGTCCGCGGAAGCTACTCCCGGCCCCGGAACAGCGCCCGCCGCCCAGGTGCCCGCCGGGACCGCAGGGATGTCCACGGAGACCACGCCGTCGAGGGAGGGAACAGGGAGGTCGTCGGCGTCCGTACAGGAGGCGGCGGCCGTGCTCTCCCCGGCGTCGACGGCTGTCCCGTGGAACGCGCAGGCGTCGTCCGCCTGCGCGGCCGTGCAGGTCAATGTCAGCCACGCGGCGCCGGCGACGGCGGCCAAAAGCACGCGGCGCAAGGGGCGCAGGGGGCGCAAGGTGCGGCCCGCGCGGGAGGACGCTGCTGCAGGATCCATGCGCGCACCCCCGCTCCCGGAAGACTGGACAATTGCCTACAGGGTAAGTCGGCCCCAACAGGAGAGTCCAGAGCGGGGCCGAAACTGTAGGCATACCGAGACACTTGGAATGCGCCGGGTCCGTTGCCTGGGGCGTGGAAAATGCGAGGCGGTTAGTGGGCGTCGTTGGGGTAGCTCACGCCGAGCTGCGCGCGTACGCCGTCGAAAAGCCGCATGGTGTTCAGGGAGTCCTCCAGCGGCATGACAGGGCTCTCGGTGAGGCCCTGCTGGATGCACCGCGTGACCTCCCGGAGCTCGTAGGTGTAGCCACGTCCCACCACGGTGAACTGCTCCGTCCGGGGCCCCTCGAAGCCGATCCGGACCAGCAGTTCCTTCGGGTTGTTGATGGAGCCGGGGCTCTGGAGGTAGCCCTTGGTGCCGGCGACGGTGGCCGTGCGGGGGCCATAGGCCATCAATGACGAGGTCAGTTGGGCCTGGGCGCCGTGGTGGTAACCGAGCGTCAACGCATTCTGGGCGTCGACGCCGTCGTCGTTCAGCCAGCCGGTGGCGCTGACCGTTTGCGGGAACCCCAGGGTGCCGAGCGCCCAGAGCAGGGGATAGACCGTCATGTCCAGCAGGGCGCCGCCACCGTCCTTGGGCGCCCAAAGCCGGGAACCGGGCGAGTACGGCGCCGGAAAGCCGAGGTCGGCGCCGACCCATTTCACCTCGCCGATCTCGCCCGAGGCAGCGATCTCGAACGCCCGCTGCATGCTGGGCAGGAACCGGCTCCAGACCGCCTCCATCAGGAAGACTCCGTTGGTCCGGGCCGCCGCGATCAGCTCGGCTGCTTCCCGGGCGTTGATCGTGAGGGCCTTCTCGCACAGCACGTGCTTGCCTGCGTTGAGGGCGGCGAGGGCTATCTTGTGATGGTGGGCGTGCGGGGTGGCGACGTAGACGACGTCGACGGCGTCATTGGCGAGCAAGCGGGCATAGCCACTGGCGCCGTCCTGGTCACCGTAGGCGTGGACAAAGCCGTAGTCGGCCGCGAACGCGTCCGCGGCCGCCTGTGTGCGGGAGCTGACGGCGTACAGTTCCGCATCCGCCAGCAGCCCAAGGTCGCGTGTGACCGAAGCGGCGATCCCGCCGGTGGCGATGACACCCCAGCGCAGCCTGGCACCGGTGGCTGTGCGGGGGTCCTGGTCCGGCTGGCTGAACAGCCACGGCTTTGCGATGAGGGCAGACATGATGCCATCTTCTCACCCAGGGGCGGGCGGGCCGCGGTGTTGACGGCCCTGGCATGGCGGAGGTTCGACGCGGAGATCCAGTCTCACGAAGTTCAGCCCCGGCGGCTCGACGCCGGAGCTGCGGGTGGGCCCCCAAGGCCTGCCCGCAGCTCCCGCCGCCGAAGTCCCCGCAGCCGGCCGGTCCTCAGCCGGTCAGGGCCGCCGTCGCACGGGTCCGGGCCGTTTCCTCCGTGAGCCGGCCCTGCTGGAGCCGGAAGCGCCGGTCCGTCTTGTTGGCCAGGGCACGGTCGTGGGTGACCACCAGGATGGTGGTGTTGTGGTCCCGGCTGAGCGTGCTGAGCAGCTCGATGATGTGCTCGCCGGTCTGTTCGTCCAGGTTGCCGGTGGGTTCATCGGCCAGGATCAGTTTGGGTTCGTTCGCCAGCGCCCGGGCGATCGCCACCCGCTGCTGCTCGCCGCCGGAGAGCCGGTTGATGCGCCGCCCGTGCTTCTCCGGATCGAGCTGGACCTGTTCGAGCAGCTGCCGGGCCCGCTCGGCCCGCGCCGCCTTGCGCACGCCGGCGAATTCCATCGGCAGCATCACGTTGTCCACGGCCGAGAGGTTCGGGATCAGGTTGAACTGCTGGAACACGAAGCCGATGTCCCGGCGCCGGTAGTTGGTCAGTTTCCCGTCGGGCATGCTGGCCAGGCTCACGCCGTTGACCACCACGTCGCCGCTGGTGGGCTTGTCCAGCGCCCCGAGCAAGGAGAGCAGGGTGCTCTTGCCACTGCCGCTCTTGCCCACGATCGAGGCCAGCGTGCCCTGCTCCAGCTCGAAGCTGACATCGTTGACCGGCTTGATGGTCCGGTCGCCGGACTTGAACGTGCGGACCAGGTTCTTGACTTCGATCATGGCTATTCTCCTCGGAGGACTTCGATGGGACGGATGCGGGCGGTGAGCAGGGCCGGGACGAGCGCGCCGATGATGGCGACGCCGAAAACTGCGGCGATGCCCGCGGCGATGACGCCGGGGGAGGCGCTCGCCGTCACGGAGGTCAGCAGCTGGCTGGCCCCGCCCAGCGGTCCGCCCGCCCCGCCCGGGAACCCGCCCCCGGGAAAGCCGCCAGCGCCGCCGCGCTGGCCGGTGGCCGCCGCGCTCGTGCTGCTGCTTGAACTGATGAGGGCGCTGGCGATGCCGCCGCTGGCGAGGGAGGCGACGGCGGCGCCCACCACGCTGCCCAGGGCCACCAGCACGAGGGCCTCCAGCACAAACTGCAGGCCGATGGTGCGGTTCGGGGCGCCGATGGCCTTCAGGACACCGATCTCGCGGCGTCGTTCGCGGACCAGCATGACCATGATCAGGAGGATGATCAGGCCGGCGGTGCCAAGGGCCGCGACGAAGGCGATGAAGGAAATGTTCTTGACGCTGTCCAGCGAGTTGACGGCGGTCTCAAGGTTCCGCTGGCCCTGGGTGACGTCGGCCTTGTCGGAGCCCAATGCCGCCTGCAGGGCGGTCTTGGCGGCGTCGACGTTTTCCATGCTGTTGACCGTGACGATCATGGTGGAGAGTTCGTCCGGGAGCGCGGCGAGGGTCTGGGCGGTCGGCAGCGTCACGTAGAGCGCATTGTTGCCGAACGCGGTCCCGGCGTCGAACAGCCCCCGGACGGTGAAGCTCTGGTCCCCGATGGTGAACGTCGAGCCCACGCTGAGGCCGTTCTTGGTGGCCAGGGTGGTGCCCAGCAGGGCGCCGGTGGACGCGGCGGTGTAGTTGCCCAGGCCGGTGCCCTGCGTCAGCTGCAGGGCCTTGCCAGTGGAGTCCACCTCGGCGCCGATGCCCGTTGCCGTGATGGGCAGCGAGAACGCCGGCGCGGCCTGCGCGGTGCTGCCGGTACTGCCCGAGGTGCTGCTTCCGGAGGCGCCGGTACTGGCTTGGTTACGGTTGCCGAGGGTGCCGGCGTCGACGGCGGCCGTGAGGCTCGTGGTGACGGAGGTGGCCGACTGGCCGCCGGGGCCGCCTTGGCCTGTCCGTCCTGACGCGGCCTCGGCGGCAATGTCAGCGGCGTTGCGCAGGCGCAGGGCCTTGGTGCCGACCACGCTGCTGACGTTGGGGACGGCCGCCGCCGTCGCTGCCTGCGCCGAGGTCAGCGGCTCGCCGCCGCCCTCGAAGCCCTGGCCGCCGGCCGGGTTCACGGTCAGGACCGTGCCCACCGAGGCGTTCAGCTCGGCAACCTTGCCGGTGACGGCCTGGTTGGCCACGAGCATGGCCAGGGCAAGCCCAATGGCTACGGCCAGCACCGCCACCACAGCGGCGGTCCTGACCTTGTTTCGAAAGGCGTTGCCTACACTCCGGGCAAGAACGCTCACGGTGCTCCTAGTTTTCTTGGGTGTCTCTGGGGTATCTCCTGCCGGACCCGATGCCCGGCGCTGGTCCCACAGTGGTACGGGCCGCTGTGCGAACCTCCCCGCAAAGCTATGTCTCCGCTGTGAAGCGCCTCGCCGCAGGCAAGGTCACCGCCAAGGTCCCAGCCGGCGGACCACCGCCAGCGCATCACGGCCAACGCAAGAGCCCCGGCCCTCCCTTGCGGGAGAGCCGGGGCTCTGTGCTCTGGCGCGGCCGGTGAACCGGACGCCAGATAAGGAACTACTGCTTGGTGATCGGGCCGAGGACCGGATCGTTCTCGTACGCCGTGTGGACGTTGTCCTTGGTGACGATGACCGGTTCCAGCAGGTAGGCGGGAACAACCTTGACCGTGTTGTTGTAGGACTTGTCGTCGTTGATCTCAGGCGTCTTGCCTGCCTGAACGTCGTTGACCATGACGATCGAGTGCTCAACGAGCGCGCGGGTGTCCTTGTTGATGGTGGAGTACTGCTCGCCCGCCATGATGGACTTGACCGACTCAACCTCGGAGTCCTGGCCGGTGACAATCGGAAGCGGCTTGCCGGCGGCCTTGACGGAGGTCAGGATCGCGCGGGCCAGAGTGTCGTTCGGGGACAGCACGCCGTCAAGCGGGGCGGTGCCGTAGGTTCCGGCGAGCAGGGTGTCCATGCGCTTCTGGGCGTTCTCTGCCTTCCAGCCCTGGGTCACAGCCTGCTCGAAGCTCGTCTGGCCGGAGAGGACCTTGAGGGTGCCGTCGTCGATCTTCGGCTTCAGGACGCTCATGGCGCCGTCGAAGAAGACCTTCGCGTTGGCGTCATCAGGGGAACCTGCGAAGAGCTCGATGTTGTACGGGCCTTCCGGCTTCTTGCCCTTCATGCCGTCCAGCAGCGCCTTGCCCTGGAGTTCACCGACCTTGAAGTTGTCGTAGGCCACGTAGTAGTCCACGTTCGGGGTGTTCAGCAGCAGACGGTCGTACGCGATGATCGTTGCGCCGGCGTCCTTGGCCTGCTGGAGCTGGGTGCCCAGCTGTGCACCGTCGATGGCGCCGACGATGATGAGCTTGTCGCCCTTGGTGATCATGGCGCTGATCTGGTTCTGCTGCTCCGAGACGCCGCCGTTGGCGAACTGCACGTCCGGCTTGTAGCCGGCCTTGGTGAGGCCGTCGTTGAACAGCTGCTCGGCCAGGACCCAGTTTTCGGAGGTCTTCTGGGGGAGAGCGACGCCGATCGCGGATCCCTTCGGGAATGCTTCGCCTCCAGTGGAGGAACCGCTGGTGGTTCCGGTGTCGGAACGGCCGCAGGCTGTCAGCGCCAGTGCCGCAATAGCAGCGATTGCTGCTGCCTTTCCTGCTTTACCAATCATTCGCATTGCTTGGTTCACTTTCTTTTGGTGGTGTGCGGAGAACTGTGGGGTTGGGGAACCGGGGGAGGGGGTCAGATGCCCCTCGAGATGACCTCTGTGGTCTGGGTGGTCTCGTCGGCCTTGATCTCGCTGCTGCGGCCGAAGTTCTTCATCAGCATGCCGACGATCGATTTCTTGCCCTGGGTCTTGTTGTAGACGTCGAAGGCGACGGCGATCAGGAGCACGAGGCCCTTGATGATCTGGGTGAGGTCGGCGCCGACGCCGAGCAGCTGCAGGCCGTTGTTCAGGACGGCCATGACCAGGCCGCCGATGATCGAGCCGATCACGGTGCCCACGCCGCCGGTGACCGCGGCGCCGCCGATGAAGACGGCCGCGATGGCGTCCAATTCCCAGCCGACGCCGTCGAACGGTCCCGAGGCGG
Source organism: Arthrobacter sp. 10N44_2 (assembly GCF_056394385.1). Classification (NCBI taxonomy): domain Bacteria; kingdom Bacillati; phylum Actinomycetota; class Actinomycetes; order Micrococcales; family Micrococcaceae; genus Arthrobacter; species Arthrobacter sp. 10N44_2. The sequence goes on from NZ_JBFTHT010000005.1 coordinate 52,309, forward strand.
TGGAGCGGCCGACGAAGATCATGCCGGCGAGGCCGGCCAGGAAGGACATGTTCATCATGACCAGGAAGTTGACCTTCTTGGACTGGACGCCGGAGAGCTCCGCAGCGTGGCGGTTGCCGCCGACCGCGTAGATATGGCGGCCGATGACGGTCTTGGAGGAGATGAAGCCGTAGACGATGATGAGGACGGCGAGGATCAGGCCCGGAACCGGGAAGGACGTGCCCGGACGGCCGGTGGCGAAGAGGTACGTCGCGTAGAGGATGGCGCCGCAGACCAGCACCAGTTTGAGGACCATGACCCAGGCTTCAGGGACCTCGGCGCCGAGCTTCTTGGCGTTGCGGCGGGACCGGATCTCGCTGAAGATTACGAACGCTACGGCGAGCAGGCCGATCAGCATGGTGGGGTTGTTGTAGCCGGTCTTCGGGCCGAACTCGGCCAGGTAGCCGGAGCCGATGTACTGGAAATCCGCCGGGACCGGGATGGTGTTCGACTTGCCGACGAACTGGTTGGCGCCGCGGAAGATCAGCATGCCGGACAGCGTCACGATGAACGCGGGAATGCCGACGTAGGCCACCCAGAATCCCTGCCAGGCCCCGATCAGGACGCCGAGTCCCAGCCCCATCAGGACGCCGATGTACCAGGGCAGGCCCCAGTCGCGGATGAAGAGTGACACGCAGACACCCACGAAGGCCGCGACGGAACCGACCGAGAGGTCGATGTGCCCGGCGATGATGACCAGCACCATGCCGATGGCGAGGATCAGGATGTAGGAGTTGCCGTTGAAGAGGTTGATGACGTTGCCCGATGTGAGCGTGCGGCCCTCCGTGAAAATCTCGAAGAACACGATCAGCGCAACCAGGGCGAAGATCATGCCGAATTGGCGGGTGTTGCCGCCAAAGAGCTTCTTGAGCGCGTTCATTGTTTCAGTCCTTGTGTCCGGGGTGTTCGGATTGTTCTGGTTTGTCCCAAAGGGTCAAGCGGTCTTGCGGGCGGACGTCATGAGTTTCATGAGGCTTTCCTGGCTGGCTTCGTCCTTGTTCAGCACGCCGGTGATGGCGCCTTCGAAAATCGTGTAGATCCGGTCCGAGAGGCCCAGCAGCTCGGGCAGCTCCGAGGAAATGACGATCACGGCCTTGCCCTCGTTGGCCAGCTTCTGGATGATGCCGTAGATCTCGTACTTGGCCCCGACATCGATCCCGCGGGTGGGCTCGTCCAGGATCAGCACGTCCGGGTCGGTGAACATCCATTTCGCCAGCACAACCTTCTGCTGGTTGCCGCCGGAGAGCTTTGCGACGCCTTCCTCCACGGAGGGCGTCTTGGTCCGCAGCGACTTCCGGTATTCCTCCGCGACGGCGTATTCCTTGTTGGCGTCCACCACGAAGTTCTTGCTGATCTTGCGTAGGTTTGCCGAGACCGTGGTGGCCTTGATGTCGTCCAGCAGGTTCAGGCCCAGGGACTTGCGGTCCTCGGTGACGTAGCCGAGTCCGGCGTCGATCGCCTGGCGGACGCTCTTGAGCTGCAGTTCCTTGCCTTCTTTGTAGACATGGCCCGAGATGAAGCGGCCGTACGAGCGCCCGAACACGGACCGGGCCAGTTCGGTGCGTCCGGCGCCCATCAGGCCCGCGAACCCGACGATCTCGCCGCGGCGGACGAAAAAGCTGGAGTTCTTGCAGACCAGGCGGTCCTGGATCTGCGGGTGCCCGACGTTCCAGTTCTTCACCTCGAAGAGGACATCGCCGATCTTCGGCTCGTGGTCCGGGAACCGGGATTCCAGGGTCCGGCCCACCATGCCCTTGATGATGCGGTCCTCGTCGACGCCGTCGGCCTTGACGTTCAGGGTCTCGATCGACTTGCCGTCGCGGATGATCGTGATCTCATCGGCGATCTGTTCGATCTCGTTGAGCTTGTGCGAAATGATGATCGAGGTGATTCCGCGGCCCTTGAGGCCCAGCATGAGGTCCAGCAGGTGCTGGGAGTCGGACTCGTTCAGCGCCGCCGTGGGCTCGTCCAGGATCAGGAGCTTGACCGACTTGTTCAGGGCTTTGGCGATCTCGACCAACTGCTGCTTGCCGACGCCGATCTCCTTGATGGGGGTGTCCGGGTCCTCGCGCAGCCCCACGCGGGCCAGCAGTTCGGTGGACCGGGTCCGGGCCTCGGCCCAGTCGATCACGCCGCGCTTGGTGGGCTCGTTGCCGAGGAAGATGTTCTCCATGATCGACAGTTCGGGGATAAGCGCGAGTTCCTGGTGGATGATCACGATGCCGGCGTGCTCGCTGGCCCTGATGTCCTTGAACTCCTGGACTTCGTTCTGGTAAACGATGTCCCCGGTGTACGTGCCGTAGGGGTACACGCCTGAGAGTACCTTCATCAGGGTCGATTTCCCGGCGCCGTTCTCACCGCAGATGGCGTGGATCTCGCCGGCCTTCACCCGCAGGCTCACATCGGCCAAAGCTTTAACGCCGGGGAACTCCTTGGTGATGGATCGCATCTCGAGGATTAGCGGATCACTGTGCGTGTTGAGGGACGTCATCTGCCCTTACGCCTCCAATGCATGACTTCGTTGTCCGCCCCTGCAAACCGCAGGGCCGTCTGATGGAAAAGTAAACTGGATCACAGCCCTTGTCGTCAAGTCTTTAACGCAACAGCCACATAACGAAATGGTTAGTTTCGCCGGATTCCGGCGTGCTGGAAGACCAAAGCCGTGGCCCCGAGGGCCTCGGCCCGGTCGCCCAGGGACGACATCGTGAGGGTGGTTGTTTCGCCTATGACCGGCACCGCGTGGCGGATCAGGCCGCGCCGGATCGGGTCCAGCAGCAGCTGGCCAAGGCCCGCCAGCGGGCCGCCGACCACAATGACCTCGGGGTTGATCAGGTTCGCCACGTTGCCCAGCGCGCGCCCGACGGCGAGCCCGGCGTCGTCCACGACACGGAGCGTGGCGGAGTCCTTCTCCAGGGCCTTGCGAACGATGTCCCCGGGCGAGAGCGGCCGGTCCTCGCCGCGGCTCAGGAGCTCGATCATGGTGGTGGTGGAGGCGATGGTTTCCAGGCAGCCGCGGTTCCCGCAGCGGCAGATCAGTCCGTGCTCGTGGATGGTGGCATGGCCGATTTCGCCGGTGATGCCCACGTTGCCGTAGTACGGGACGCCGTTGAGGATCAGCCCCGCGCCGATGCCCGAGCCGATCTTGAGGAACATCAGGTTGCTGATGCCGCTGTGCGGCCCCCAGGTGACCTCGGAGAGGGCCCCCAGGTTGGCGTCGTTGTCCACGAAGACGGGGAGTTCCAGCGCTTCCTCGAGGCGTTTGAGGATGTTGATGCCCACCCATTCGGGCAGGATCGCGCCTTGCGCCACGGTGCCGGTGCGGCGGTCGATCGGGCCGGGAATTCCGACGCCGGCACCCACCAGGGCGCTGCGTTCCACACCGCTGTCCGTGAGCAGCCGGTCCAGCACGCCGACGGCGGCCTGGATGCCTTCCTCGGCGTGATGGCCCAAGGGCAGCAGGACCGACTCTTCGGCGATCACGTGGTAACTCAGCGAGGCCAGCACGACGCGCAGGTGGCGCCGGCCGAAGTCGATTCCGACGGCGACGGCCCCGTTGCTGTTGAGCCGGACGTTCAGGGCGCGCCGCCCGGAACTGGTAATCGGTTCAGTCGAGGCCAGCCCGGCGTCCTGCATGATTTTGACGATGTTCGAGACCGTGGCTGTCGAAAGCCCGGTCTGGCGGGCCAGTTCCGCCTGCGTGGACGGGCCCGCGAGGAGGCATTCGATGATCCGCTGCTGGTTCAAATGCCGGAGGGCGGACTGCGATCCGGGGTTCTTGGTTCGGCTCCTCGTTGAGCGCGTTGGTGAGGGCATGCTATGAAGCGTGACGCATTCGCGCCTTGTAGTCAAGAAGTTAACGCAACGATAACGGCCGCGCCGGTCGAATGCCGGGGAGAGGGCGGTCAGCACCCGCCGTCTCCGCGGCAAGGACGTTCTGCCCCGCCGGCACGCTGGTCGGGTGGAATTGCACCACACTCCGCGTTCCGGGACCCGGCTACTCTGGTCGGGAGAACCCGCCGCGACCCGCGGAGGCGTCCGGAAACGTGAGGTGGTAATGGTGCTGCTGGCCCTTATGCAGGCGAACTCCGCCGTGCTGGACATCGAGGCGAACTGCGCCGCGGTGGAGGCCGCGGCGCGCAATGCGTCCGCCGCGGGCGCGCAGCTGCTGGTGACCCCGGAACTCTTCCCCGTGGGCTACGCGCCGCGGCGGCTGCGGGAGGCGTTCGATCCCGGCAGGTTGCCCGCGCTCCGGGAAGCCCTGGCCGGCATCGCGCGGCGCAACGACATCGCCCTGGTCTACAGCCTGCCCACGGTGACGCCGGCCGGCGGGTGGCACATCTCCGCCACCCTGGTCGACGAGGCGGGCGAGGAGCTGCTCAGTTACGACAAGGTGCACCTGTTCGGCCCGGACGAGCGGGCGGCGTTCACGCCCGCCGCGGCTGCCCCCGGCGTCGTGGATTTCCACGGGCTCAAAACGGCGCTGGTCATCTGCTACGACATCGAGTTTCCCGAGTCGGCGCGGGCGGCCGCACTGCGCGGCGCGGACCTGCTGCTGGTGCCGACGGCACTCGCCGGCGGATTCGACGTCGTGCCGCAGGTGCTGATCCGGGCCCGCGCCCTGGAGAACCAGCTGACGGTCGCCTACGCCAATCACACCGGTTCGGAGGATGACAGCGACTTCCGCGGCGGCAGCATGGTCGCAGGCCCGGACGGCTCGGTCCTGGCCGCGGCCGGGGCCGGGCCGGAACTGTTGTTTGCCGAGCTGGGTGAGACCGGCCACGCCGCGGCAGACGGCATCGAGGACGCCGTGGACTACCTGCGCGACCGCCGCCCGGAGGTCTACCGCTCCTGGGGAGTCTGACCGGCAGCCGACGCCTGACCTGCGCTGGCCGGTGCGCCGGACGCCTGACCTGCGGTGGCCGGGGCGGGCGGCTCAGGCTCGGCCTGGTACTGCAGGGCGATCCAGAGTTCCGCGCGCGCCTGGGCCTGGTTGAGGTCAAGGCCCAGCAACTCAGCGATGATGCCGATCTGCCGGCGGACGCTGTTTCTATGCAGTCCCGTGGCCTTTGCCGTGGCGTCCCAGCTTCCGTTTTCGCCCAGCCAGGCCCGCAGGATGCCGAGCAGGCTGTCGCGGCGCTCCGGCTCGAGGGCGAGCAGGGGCGCCAGCAGATGGCCCGCCAGCAGGGTGCCGGCAGCGGGTCCCAACAGGCCGGCCACCGACCACGTCACGTCATCCGCCCGGACGCTCCGGCGGCTCGTGAGAACGCGGTTGCGCAGTGAAGCGGCCTGCCGGTAAGCCTCCGGCAGGTTCGCGAAATCGGTGCCGCTGCCGATCACCAGGCGCCAGCCGAGCCGCTCCACTTCGGCGAGCAGGGCGTCGTCGACCTTTAACCGGGTAATGGCGGCAAAGCCGTACTCGGTGAGCTCCACGAGCTTTGTGTCGAACAGCCGCCGCCACTCCAGCAGCGCCCGCACCGGAGCCTCCCCCGGTCCGCCCGGGGTCCGGGAGCTGTCCGGGGCGGCGTCAATCCGGAGACCCTGCACGACCCGCAGCTGGCCGGACCGGGTGGAGGAGATGCTTTGGGCCAGCAGGTCCTTGAACCCGTTGACATGCCGTGCGGATCCTGAGGCCACGCTCTCCGGGTGCAGCAGCAGCGCCGTGGCCAGCTGGCTCGGGGCCAGGGAGCCGCTGATGCGCTGGCGGACCAGCAGTTCCAGCAGCCCGACCGCGGTGGAGACAACGCTGTTCTGGGCCGGGGTCAGCGGGGCGTCCGTGCCGAGGATGAGCGCGCCGAGGTTGGCGTCCCGGGTGCTGCGCAGCGGATACCCGAAGACGAGGGACGAGCCCGCGGCGTCGAACGAATCCATCTCGACCCGCGGACCGCTGCCGGCGAGCAGCCTGGCCAGCAGCGGCTGCAGGTCGGCTGAGTCAACTCCCGGCACCGTGCCGGCAGCGGCGCCGGCGGCCCGCGGGCCGGGGGAGGGGCCCGAACCGCGGGCGCGCACCCGCCCGTCGGCGCCAACCAGCACGGCCCAAACCGGGACGCGCTGGACCAGGGCCGCGAGGAGTTCGTGCTCGGGGCGCGCGGACAAGACCGCGCGCATGAGCTGCCGGCTGGTGTCGGCCAGCTGGCGGAAGGTCTTGGCGTTGTCCGACTCCAGGAGCCGGGAGAATTCCAGTCCCAGCGCGGCGAACGGGACGCTCTCCGGGATGGCGACCAGGGTCAGGTTGTGCTGCCGGCAGGCCCGCACCACGGCATCGGGCACGGCGTTGAAGTACGGTTCCAGGCCAAAGCCCAGGGCGCCGACGCGGGCCTGGACCAGGCGCCGCACGTAAGCGTCCACCGCCTCCTCGCTGCCGCCCCCGCCCACGAACGGCAGGCCGGCCGTGAGCAGGAACTCGCCGTCGAGCAGGTAGGGGGTGGGATCTTCCAGTTCGCTGGGCTCCACCCAGCGCAGGCGCTCCTGGCCGTTGCCGCCGTCGTGCACGACGGCCAGTGCCGGCAACTGGCCCAGGAACTGCGCCAGGGTGACGAAGCCGAGCCGCTCCGGGTCCTCAGCAGCCACGGCCGCGGCCCCCGTGCCGGCCGCCCGGCCTGCGGAGTCCAAGTGCATTAAGTCTCATGAGTGAAGACTACAGGTCATTTTGCACAACCTTGAGAGGTGGCTCACACGCCTAGGGTTGGTTCGGGAAACCGACCACTACTGAAGATAAGGACGTCAACGATGACTGTGCCAACTCTGATCGGCGAACGCCCGCCGGCGGAAGCCGGCCGTCCCGGGCTCACCGCCCAGCTCCTGCGCCGCAAGCCGATCGGACAGCTGGTCCGCGAGGCCGAGACCGGACACGGCGGCACGCGGCTGGTCCGCAGCTTCGGTGTCCTGCAGCTGACCATGATCAGCGTCGGCGCCACCCTGGGCACCGGCATCCTGGTCATCCTGGGCCAGTCGGTGCCGCTCGCCGGCCCGGCCATCTGGATCTCCTTCGCCATCGCCGGCTTCGCCGCCCTGCTCTCCGCGGTGTCCTACGCGGAGATGGCCGGACTGGTGCCTGCCGCCGGTTCCAGCTACTCCTACACCTATGCCACCATGGGCGAGGGCATGGCCTGGATCTGCGGCTGGTGCCTGGTGCTCGAATACGCCGTCTCCGTGGCCGCCGTCGCGGTCGGTGCGGGCCAGTATGTCAACGAGGCCCTGGCGGTCTTCGGCCTGGAACTCCCGGACGCCATCTCGCAACCGCCGGGAGCCGGCGGCGTGCTGAACGTGCCCGCAATCGTGATTGTCGCCCTGGCCACCGTGCTGTTGGTCCGCGGCGCCAAGGAGAGCGCCTGGATCAACACGGCGATCGTCCTGGTCAAGGTCGGCATCCTGCTGTTCTTCTGCGCCGTGGCCTTCACCGCCTTCAACGGCGGACACTTCGAACCCCTCATGCCGATGGGCGCCGCCGGCGTCTCCGCCGCAGCCTCCCGGGTCTTCTTCTCCTACATCGGCTTCGATGCCGCCTCCACGGCCGGCGAGGAGGCCCGGAATCCCAAGCGCGACCTCCCGCGGGCCATCCTGCTCTCCATGCTGATCGTCACCAGCATCTATGTGCTTGTGGCCGTCGCCGCCATCGGCGCGCGCCCCTGGGGCTGGTTCGACGGCACCGAGGCGGCCCTCGTGAAGATCCTTGAGGAAATCACCGGCCAGCCGTGGGTTGGCGTGGTGTTCGCCGTCGGCGCCGTGCTCGCCATCGCCAGCATCGTGCTGACCGTGCTGTACGGGCAGACCCGGATCCTGCTTTCGATGTCGCGCGACGGCCTGGTGCCCAAGGTCTTCGGCCGGATCTCGGCCCGGACCGGCACGCCGGCTGCCGGAACCCTGATCGTGGGCACCGCCGTCGCACTGACCGCCGGCCTGGTGCCGCTCGGTGCCCTCGCGGACGCGACCAGCATCGGTACCCTGTTCGCCTTCGCCCTGGTCAACGTGGCAGTCATCTACCTGCGGCGGACCCGGCCCGAACTCACTCGCAGCTTCCGCGTCCCGCTCTTTCCGCTGACACCGGTTCTAGGCGCCCTCATGTGCGCTTACCTCATGGCCAACCTCGGCGCCGAGACCTGGGCGGTGTTCGGGGCCTGGATGCTCGTTGGCTGTGCCGCCTACTTCGGCTACGGCCGGAAGAACTCCAGGGTGGCTGCGCTGAGCCACGAGGACTACCTTGACCTATCAAGCCGCCACCCTGACAACACCACCACACACCAGGAACTGAAGGCAGAGATCTCATGACCATCGCCACCGAACTTCCGGCTCCCCGGTCCGCTGCTGAAGCGGGCGCGGCGCCCATCACCATGCTGAATCCGGACTTCCCGTTCAGCTACGACCACTACCTCGCCCACCCGGAGGGCCTGGGATCGGTGCCGCCCGAGCTGTACGGGACGGAGGTCGCCGTCGTCGGTGCCGGACTGTCCGGACTGGTGACCGCGTATGAGCTCATGAAGCTGGGCCTCCGGCCGGTTGTCTACGAGGCCGACAGGATCGGCGGCCGGCTGCGGACCGCCAGTTTCCCGTCCGCGCCGGGGATCGTGGCAGACCTCGGCGGAATGCGTTTCCCGGAATCCGGCAAGGCCTTCTACCACTACGTGGACCTGCTCGGGCTGCAGACCCGGGCCTTCCCTAATCCGCTGGCGCCGGCGACCTCCAGCACGGTGATCGAGCTCGCGGGCCAGAAATACTATGCCGAGACCGCCGCGGACCTGCCGCCGTTCTTCCGTGAGGTCGCGGACGCGTGGAAGGCCGCCGTGAACGACGGCGCCGCGTTCGCCGAGATGCAGGACGCCATCCGCGCCCGGGACACAGCCCGGATCAAGGACCTCTGGAACGCGCTGCTCCCGCAGCTCGACGAGCAGACGTTCTACGGCTTCATCGCCGGCAGCGACTCCTTCAAGGAAGCCGGATTCGCCCACCGCGAGGCCTTCGGGCAGGTGGGATTCGGCACCGGCGGCTGGGACACCGACTTCCCCAACTCGATCCTCGAAATCCTTCGCGTGGTCTACACCGACGCCGATGACCGGCACCGGCTCATCGACGGCGGCGCGCAGCGGCTCCCCGAGGCACTGTGGGAGCACGCGCCGTCGGGTATGGCCCACTGGCCGGACGGCACCTCGCTGGCCTCGCTGCACGCAGGCGCGCCGCGCGGCGCCGTGGACCGCATCGCCCGCGACGGCGGCGGCGACTTCCGGATCCGGGAACGCTGGGGTCGCGAATCCGCCTACCCGGCGGTGGTGACCACCTGCCAGTCATGGCTGCTCTCGACCAGGATCCACACGGACGAGGCCCTGTTCCCCGCCGAACTGTGGACGGCGATCGAGCGCTCCCACTACATGCAGTCCTCCAAGACCTTCGTCATGGTGGACCGGCCGTTCTGGAAGGACATCGACCCGGCCACCGGCCGCGAGGTCCTGTCCATGACGCTGACCGACCGGCTGAACCGTGCCACCTACCTGCTGGACAACGGCCCGGACCAGCCGGCCGTGATCCTGCTGTCCTACACCTGGAACGACGACGCGCTGAAGTGGCTCTCGCTCACCGCGGAGGAACGGGCGGAGCTCATGCTGCACTCGCTGCAGCAGATCTACCCCGGGGTGGACATCGCCAGCCACATCGTGGGCCAGCCGATCACGGTCTCCTGGGAGGCCGACCCCAACTTCATGGGCGCCTTCAAAGCCAACCTGCCGGGACACTACCGCTACCAGCAACGGCTCTTCACGCACTTCAAACAGGACGGGCTGCCGGCCGAACAGCGCGGGATCTTCCTCGCCGGCGACGACGTCTCCTTCACCGCCGGCTGGGCCGAGGGAGCCGTCACCACAGGGCTCAACGCCGTCTGGGGCGTGGTCAACCACCTCGGTGGCTCCACCCCGGCCGGGAATCCCGGACCGGGCGAGCTGCTCTCCGAGCTCGGGCCGATCGCCCTGGACTGAGTGCCGCCGGCCCCGGCGCACTGCTCCTCAGGCGCTGTGAAGTTCGCGGTGCGCGCGTGCCAGTTCCTGATAGTGGGCGGCGTTGTGCTGTACACCGGCGAACTCCTCGTCGCTGAGCTCGCGCCGGACCTTGGCCGGAACGCCGGCCACCAGCGAGCGGGGCGGGATGACGGTGCCCTCGAGCACCACGGCACCGGCGGCAATGAGGGACCCGGCGCCGATCACGGCGCCGTTGAGGATGGTGGCGCTCATGCCGATCAGGCAGTCGTCCTCCACGGTGCAGCCGTGCACCACGGCGCTGTGGCCGACGCTGACCCGCGCCCCGACGGTGCAGGGGAAGCCGGGGTCCGCGTGCAGCACCACGTTGTCCTGCAAGTTGCTGCCGGCGCCCACGCTGATGGCGGCGGTGTCGGCGCGGACTGACACGCCGTAGAAGGCGCTCGAGTTCTCGGCCAGGGTGGCGTTGCCGATCACGGACGCCGTGGGCGCGACGAAGGCGGAGTCATGGACGGCCGGAGTGGTACCGGCGAATGCGTAGAGGGGAGCCATGCCTCCAGCCTAGGACACGCCCCACGCCCCGTTGAGCTATCAGTTCTGGTTGCCATGGGCGCGGTTTAACCACCACAAGTGATAGCTCAACGGGAAAAGGAGGGTCAGGCGGGGGAGCGGAGCACCGTGAAGCCCTCGCCGCCCCACTCGCTCTCGCCACGCCACTCGCTCTCGCCGCGCGGGTCGGCCGAGGTGTGCGGGTCGCCTGAGCTGCGCGGGTCGGGTGCGGGGAGTACGACGGCGATCGGCGCGCCCGGTTCCGCCACCCGCCCGAGTTCGCGGACGACGTCGTCCCACTGTTCCGCGGGCAGGCCCGCCAGGGCGTCCACCGCCCACACTGAGGCAAACGCGGCATCGGCGAACGGCAGGGAGACCGGTCCGGCCACGGAGGCTTCCAGCCCGTGGGATCGGGCGATGTGGATGTTCTCCTCGGACTGGTCGACACCGGTGAAATGGATGCCGGACTGCACAAAGTGCAGCCCGTCGGCGCCCGGGCCGCAATCCAGGCCCAGCACGCCGTGCCGGCCCTCGTTCTTCAACAGCGCCACAAACGATTCGAGCCGGTCCCTGCGGGAGGATTCCATAGCTCCAGTTAATGACCGCTTCTAGTTAAAGACAACCGTCCGGTTGCCGTCGAGCAGGACGCGGTGCTCGGCATGCCACTGCACGGCCTGGGCGAGGGTCCGGCCCTCCACGTCGCGGCCCATCTGGACGAACTGCTCCGCGGTGCGCCGGTGGTCCACGCGGATGACTTCCTGCTCGATGATGGGCCCCTCATCCAGGGCCGCCGTGACGTAGTGCGCCGTGGCGCCGATGAGCTTCACGCCGCGGGCATGCGCCTGGTGGTAGGGCTTGGCACCCTTGAAGGAGGGCAGGAACGAGTGGTGGATGTTGATGGCCTTGCCCGTCAGTTCGGTGCAGAGCTCGTCCGAGATGATCTGCATGTACCGGGCCAGGACTGTGAGCTCGATGTCGTGTTCCTTCATCAGGACCCGGAGGGCGTCCTCGGCCTGGATCTTGGTGTCCGGGGTGACCGGGATGTGGTGGAACGGGATGCCGTAGAACTCCGCCAAACCCTCGAGGTCGCGGTGGTTGGACACGATGGCCGGAATGTCGATCGGCAGGGTTCCGGAGCGCTGCAGGAACAGCAAGTCGTTGAGGCAGTGGGCGGACGTGCTGGCCATCAGCAGGGTGCGGACCCTCCGCCCGGCCGGGTTGAGGCTCCACTGCATCCCGAAGGCCTGCGCCACAGGTTCCAGCGCCGCCTGCAGCTCCGCCTGGGCCGCCGCCGTCGTCGCCTCGACCCGCATGAAAAAGGTGCCCGTGCCCTGGCTCCCGTACTGCTGGGAATCTGTAATATTGCAGCCCGCCACGAGGAGGGCCCCGGCGACGGCGTGCACGATGCCAGGCCGGTCAGGGCAGGAAAGAGTCAGGATGTAGGAGGCAGTCAGGTTCTCATCAGTCACGAGGAACAGCCTACCTGCGCTTCAAGGGCAGTTTTGAAAGGGTTTTGGTAGTGTTAACCCGTCGCAACTGGCGTTGGATGGCTAACCATCAGGGAGCGGCACTCACGAAGACCACGGATCGTACGCCTGGGCCGAGGGTCATGTCTTACCGGTCGGCAGCATCACCGCTGCCGCACCGTTGCTGGTGCCCGCGCGGGGTGCCGGCCGCCGCTGTCGCGGCCCGCTGTCAAGGGGCCCGTAATCAAGGGGCGGCGCAACGGGCCAGCCGGTAGCCTGACCAATAGCCGTACCCGTTGCCAACCAGGAGTTCCTCGTGACTACTACCACCGCCACCTCAGCCGCCGTGAGCAACCAGCCGCTGGCCGAACTCGACCCTGAAATCGCCGCCGTCCTTGCCCAGGAGCTTGGCCGCCAGCGCGGCACCCTGGAAATGATCGCTTCCGAGAACTTCGCCCCGCGCGCCGTGATGGAAGCCCAGGGCTCCGTCCTGACCAACAAGTACGCCGAGGGCTACCCGGGACGCCGCTACTACGGCGGATGTGAATACGTCGACGTCGCCGAGCAGCTCGCGATCGACCGCGTCAAGGAACTGTTCGGCGCCGAATATGCCAACGTGCAGCCGCACTCCGGCGCGCAGGCCAACGCCGCCGCGCTCGCCGCCATGATCACCCCGGGCGACAAGATCCTGGGCCTGTCCCTGGCCCACGGCGGGCACCTCACCCACGGCATGAAGCTGAACTTCTCCGGAAAGCTCTACAACGTCGCCGCCTACCAGGTCGAGGAAGATGACTTCCGGATCGACATGGACAAGCTGCGCGAGCAGGCCATCGCCGAAAAGCCCCAGGTGATCATCGCCGGCTGGTCCGCCTACCCGCGGCACCTCGATTTCGCTGCCTTCCGTTCGATCGCCGACGAGGTCGGCGCCCTGCTCTGGACCGACATGGCGCACTTTGCCGGCCTCGTCGCCGCCGGACTGCACCCGAGCCCGGTGCCGTACTCCGACGTCGTGACCTCCACCGTGCACAAGACGCTGTCCGGTCCCCGCTCCGGCGTGATCCTGGCCAAGCAGGAGTGGGCCAAGAAGCTTAACTCCGCCGTGTTCCCCGGCCAGCAGGGCGGCCCGCTCATGCACGTGATCGCGGCGAAGGCCGTGGCCTTCAAGATCGCCGGCACCGAGGAATTCAAGGAGCGCCAGGAGCGTGTGCTCGAAGGCGCCAAGATCATCGCCGAGCGCCTCTGCCAGGCCGACGTCGCCGGCGCGGGCGTCTCGGTCCTGACCGGCGGCACCGACGTGCACCTGGTCCTGGTGGACTTGCGCAACTCCCAGCTGGACGGCCAGCAGGCCGAGGACCTCCTGCACTCGATCGGCATCACCGTCAACCGCAACGCGGTGCCGTTCGACCCCCGCCCGCCGATGGTCACCTCCGGCCTGCGCATCGGCACACCGGCCCTGGCCACCCGCGGCTTCGGCGCCGAGGAATTCACCGAGGTGGCGGACATCATCGCCACGGCGCTGAAGTCCGGAGCTGCCACGGAGATCGAACCCCTGCAGGCCCGCGTGGACAAGCTCGCCGCCGATTTCCCGCTGTACCCGCAGCACGAGCAGTGGTAGGCCATGACTTCTTCGCACACCGCAAAAACGGCTGAAACTGCACGGATCCTTGACGGCAAGGCCACCGCCGCCGCCATCAAGGCCGAGCTGACCGAGCGCGTGGCCGTGCTCAAGGCCCAGGGCATCACGCCCGGGCTGGGCACCATCCTGGTGGGCTCCGATCCCGGCAGCACCTGGTACGTCGGCGGCAAGCACAAGGACTGCGCCGAGGTGGGCATTACCTCCATCCGCCGCGACCTGCCGGAAGAGACCAGCCAGGACGAACTCCTGGCCGTGGTCCGCGAGCTCAACGAGAACCCGGAATGCACCGGTTACATCGTCCAGCTGCCCCTGCCCAAACACATCGACCAGGACGTCATCCTGGAGGCCATGGATCCCGAGAAGGACGCCGACGGCCTGCACCCGATGAACCTGGGCCGGCTCGTGGCCAACGTCAGCGGACCCATGAAGTCTCCGCTGCCGTGCACGCCCAAGGGCTGCGTGGAGCTGCTGACCCGGCACGGGATCGACCTGAACGGCAAACGCGTCCTCGTGGTGGGCCGCGGCGTCACCATCGGCCGTCCCGTGGGTCTGCTGCTGACCCGCAAGGACGTCAATGCCACGGTCATCCTGGCCCACACCGGAACGGTGGACCTGCCGGCAGAACTGCGGCAGGCCGACGTCGTGATTGCCGCCGCCGGGCAGCCTCACATGATCAAGGCCGGGGACCTCAAGCCCGGGGCGATCGTGCTCGACGTCGGTGTCAGCCGGGTCGATGACGGCAGCGGCAAGGCAGTGGTCACCGGCGACGTGGACCCCGCTGCGGCCGACGTCGCCGCCTGGCTCTCGCCGAACCCCGGGGGAGTGGGGCCCATGACCCGCGCCATGCTGCTCGCCAATGTGGTGGAAACCGCGGAACGCCAATGGGCAGAGAAAAACCGCTGAGCAGAGGAACGCCGCCCGGGGCCCGCCTAAGGCTCCCGCGGTGGTTGGGCCGGCTTTCGGCGGGCCCAACCACCGCAGGATTCCGCACGTTCTACCGCCTGCCGGCATAACGGAACGGATACGTCAGGAGTTTTTACGAAAAGACTCTTTCATAGTTTGCGGGGATCCACTACCGTAGTGCGGGTGTCCGAACTTGCCTCTAAAGAATCACGCGCGAGCAGCCCCTCCGACGCCGCTCTCCCATACGTCATCACCGCCGAGAACCTGACCAAACGCTACGGCGACGTCACCGCCGTCGACGGCATCTCCTTCCGCGTTCCCGCCGGGGAAGCGTTCGGCCTGCTGGGCCCCAACGGCGCCGGCAAGTCCACCACGATGAAGATGATCGGCGGGGTCTCGCAACGCACCTCCGGCAGCCTGAATATCATGGGCCTGGACCCCGAACAGCACGGGCCGGAGGTCCGCGCCCACCTGGGCGTCGTGCCGCAGCAGGACAACCTGGACGAGGAACTGAAAGTCCGGGACAACCTGCTGGTCTACGGCCGCTATTTCGGCCTGCCCATGAGCTACCTCAAGCCCAAGGCCGACGAGCTGCTGGAATTCGCCCAGCTCACCGACAAGGCCAACTCCAAGGTCGACGCCCTCTCCGGCGGCATGAAGCGGCGCCTGACAATCGCCCGCTCGCTCATCAACGAGCCCCGGATCCTGCTGCTGGACGAGCCGACGACCGGCCTTGACCCGCAGGCGCGGCACATCCTCTGGGACCGGCTGTTCCGGCTCAAGGAACAGGGCGTCACCCTGATCCTCACCACGCACTACATGGACGAGGCCGAGCAGCTGTGCGACCGGCTGATTGTGGTGGACAAGGGCAGGATCATGGCCGAGGGATCGCCGGCCAGCCTGATCCGCGAATACTCCACCCGCGAGGTCCTGGAACTGCGCTTCGGCTCGGAACGCAACGCGAGCGTCGGCGCGGAGCTCGGCGGCATCGGCGAACGCGTGGAAACCCTGCCGGACCGGGTGCTCATCTACGCCCACGACGGCGAGGCCGCCCTGGAGCAGGTCACCGCCCGCGGCCTGCGTCCGGTCACCTCACTGGTTCGCCGCTCCTCACTCGAAGACGTCTTCCTGCGCCTGACCGGCAGGAGCCTCGTTGACTAAGAAAGAGCAGCTGGCTAAGCCAATTCAGGCAGCGGGCACGACGGCGGGCGCCGCGGCGGGGACGGCCCTGCGCGCGCACTCGCCGGAAGTCTCGGCCGCCCGTGCCCGCCGCTGGGGCGCGTTCTACTACGCCGAACAGGTCCTGCGGGTCATGAAGGGCTACGGCTGGACCATCGTGATGTACGGGGTGGGACAGCCGGTGGCCTACCTGTTCGCGATGGGCGTTGGCCTGGCCACCCTGGTCGAGGCCAACGGCGCCGGCGTCTTCGGCGGGGTCAGCTACCTGACGTTCATCGCGCCGGCCCTGCTGATCTCGGCCGCCGTCATGACGGCCGCCAACGAGTTCACCTTCCCCGTGATGGACGGCTTCAAGTGGCGGCGCGTCTACTACGGCCCGCACGCCTCACCGCTGACTCCCGAGCAGATCGCCGGCGGCCAGATCATCGCCGTGACGGTGCGCTTCCTGCTGCAGTCGGCCATCTACTTCGCCGTCGTCGCGCTCTTCGGCGCCTCGCCCGGCGCCTGGGGCTGGGTGTCGATCCTCATCGCCACCCTCGCCGGCCTGTCCTTCGGCCTGCCGCTCATGGCCTACGCGGCCACCATCCAGCACGACAAGGGCCAGTTCGCCATGGTCATGCGGTTCATCGTCATGCCGTTGTTCCTGTTCTCCGGCACGTTCTTCCCGCTGGACACGCTCCCGCTCGCAGTCCGCTGGATCGGCTGGATCTCACCGATCTGGCACGGAACCGAGCTTGGCCGCGTGGTCAGCTACGGGTACGAGGAAGAGCCGTGGCTCACCGTCGTCCACGTCCTCTTCCTGCTGGGCCTGGCGGCTGCCGGCTGGATCCTGACCAAACGCCAGTTCGCTAAAAGGATGGCCTCATGAGCGTCCTGACCGGAAGTTTCAACACAGGGGACCACAGCGTCACCGAAGCCGCGCGCCGCCGCCGCTTCGGGCCCATCTACTCCCGCAACGTCCGCGCCGTCGTCGCCCGCGGGCTCATGGCCACCAAGAGCAGCAACTGGATGGTCATGGTCTCCGGGTTCTTCGAACCCGTGCTGTACCTGATCTCCATGGGCGTGGGCCTGGGCGCCATTGTCGGGTCGGTCCAGGGCCCGGGCGGGCAGGAAATCAGCTACGCCGCGTACATCGCGCCGGCGCTGCTGGCCGTGTCCGCCATGAACGGCGCCGTCTACGACTCCACGTGGAACGTCTTTTTCAAGATGAACTTCGCCAAGCTGTACCAGGGCATGCTCTACACCTCGCTGGGGCCGCTGGATGTCGCCATGGGCGAAATCTTCCTCGCCCTGCTGCGCGGGGCCATGTACGCGACCGGCTTCACGGCCGTCATGGGCCTGATGGGCCTCGTCACCACGCCGTGGGCCATCCTGATGATCCCGGCCTCGGTACTGATCGCCTTCGGCTTCGCGAGCTTCGGCATGGGGATCACGAGCTACATGAAGACGTTCCAGCAAATGGACTGGATCAACTTCGTCATGCTGCCCATGTTCCTCTTCAGTGCCACGTTCTACCCGCTCAGCGTCTACCCGCAGTCCATCCAGTGGCTGATCCAGGCCATGCCGCTGTGGCACGGCGTGGAACTGCTGCGCCAGATCAGCGTGGGGGTGTTCACCCCGGCCACCGCCGTGCACATCGGCTACTACCTCGTCATGATTGCCCTCGGCGTCCTGCTCACCACGAGCCGGCTGCGCAAACTGTTCCTCAAGTAGCCGTCCTTCCAAAAAGGAGACCCCATGATCGGAAAATGGCAGGCCCTCGTCATCGACTGCGAGGACCCGGACAAGCTCGCCGGCTTTTACCAGGAGCTGCTGGGGATGATCCGGGTGCAGGAGGACGAGGAATGGATTTCGATCGGCGACGCCGCCGACCGTCCCGCCGTCGCCTTCCAGCGGGTGGAACGGCTGGTCCGCCCGCAGTGGCCCGACGCCGAGCACCCGCAGCAGATGCACGTGGACGTGCTCGTCGGGGACCTCGACGCCGCCGAAGCCGAGGTGCTCCGGCTCGGCGCCACCAGCCTCGACGCCGGTACGGAAACCTTCCGGGTCTACACGGACCCCAGCGGCCACCCGTTCTGCCTTGTCCTGACCTAAAAGCTGGTCCTGACCCAGGCCCGGCGCGGGGGCGGCGTTCGCCCGGGGTGGAAGCGGAACGGGCGGCCGGCCCCGTTTGCGATAATGGGCTCATGCAATCTCTGGGTAGCTCCTCGTCCACGTCCAACGACACAACGGCCCGCGGCCGGTTTTCCATGTTCCGCATCAGCGGGCCGGGGCTGCTGGTCTTCATCATCGCGTTCGTGGTGGCCGTGATCTTCGCGGCCAACCAGAACGACGTCGTGGGCTGGATCGTGGCGATCATCGCCGGCTTCTGGCTGGCGCTGGCCTCCTTCGTCGTGTTCAGCATCCAGAAGGCCGCCAAGAAGGCCGGGGCCAGGCTGACCGAGGCCCAGAACGCGTTCAACGCCGCAGCGGGCCGGCCGCCGGCTGCGGGCAGCGCGGACCACGGCGGAACCCGCGTGGTGAGCGAAAGCCGCGCAGCGGACAGCGTCCGCGACATGAAGCTGGACCACTCCTTCAAGATCGTCCAGGTCCAGGTCCGGGTGGTCGAGCAGGAGCGGGCGAAGGGCGAGGCGGCGGACCGCGACACGATCAGCCGCGCCCTGGAGACCATCGAGATCACCGCCACCAACGCGCGGGACATGATCAAATCCCCGGGCGGCGATGACGCTCCCGTCAGCGGAACCATCATCGACTAGAGTGGATCGGGTGAGCTCGGCATTGAAGAAGGACCACCTTCGCATCGCGTCAGTCAACGTCAACGGCCTCCGTGCCGCCTACAAGAAGGGCATGGCGGAGTGGCTTGAGCCGCGCGAGGTGGACATCCTGTGCCTCCAGGAGGTCCGCGCGCCGGACGCGATCGTCGAGGAACTGCTCGGCGAGGGCTGGTACATTCTCCACGCCGAGGCCGAGGCCAAGGGCCGGGCCGGCGTTGCCATTGCCTCCCGGGAAGAGCCCCTGGCCACCCGGGTGGGGATCGGCGATGACTTCTTCGCCACGGCCGGACGCTGGGTCGAGGCGGACTACATCGTGCGGGACGCGGACGGGCAGGCCTCACAGCTGACCGTCGTGAGCGCCTACGTGCACTCGGGCGAGGCCGGCACTCCCAAGCAGGACGACAAATTCCGTTTCCTCGACGTCATGGTCCAGCGGCTGCCCGAACTCGCCAAGCACAGTGACCACGCGCTGGTGGTGGGCGACCTCAACGTCGGCCACACGGAGCTGGACATCAGGAACTGGAAGGGCAACGTCAAACGTGCCGGCTTCCTGCCGGAAGAGCGGGCCTATTTTGACCGTTTCTTCGGCGAGGAAATCGGCTGGAAGGATGTTCACAGGGGCCTGGCGGGTAACGTCGACGGCCCCTACACTTGGTGGTCGCAACGGGGCCAGGCCTTCGACAACGACACCGGCTGGCGCATCGATTACCACATGGCCACGCCCGCTCTCGCTGCTGCCGCAGTGTCAGCCGTTGTTGACCGGGCAGCGTCCTGGGACACACGCTTCTCCGACCACGCCCCGCTGGTAGTGGACTACCGGCTCTAGTCTTAAGGCTTCCACGAATGACCACCACTTCAACTGCGACCACTGTGACCCAGAACGGCGTCGCCCCCGACGCTCAGACTGCCACCGCGAAGGACGCCTCTGCGGCCACCGCGGCCCGGCACCGCATCCTCTCCGGCATGCAGCCCTCCGCCGACTCCCTGCACCTTGGCAACTACCTCGGCGCCCTCGTGAACTGGGTCCGGATGCAGGACGAGTACGACGCCATCTTCTTCATCCCGGACCTGCACGCGATCACCGTTCCGCAGGATCCTGCCGAGCTGGCGCACCGCACCCGGGTCACGGCCGCGCAGTACATTGCCGGCGGCGTCGACGTCGACAAGTGCACGCTCTTCGTCCAGTCCCAGGTGCCCGAGCACGCCCAGCTGGCGTGGGTCCTGAACTGCATCACCGGCTTCGGCGAGGCGTCCCGGATGACCCAGTTCAAGGACAAGGCGCACAAACAGGGTTCCGACCACGCCAGCGTCGGGCTGTTCACCTACCCCATCCTGCAGGCAGCGGACATCCTGCTGTACCAGCCGCACGGTGTCCCCGTCGGCGAGGACCAGCGCCAGCACGTGGAACTCAGCCGTGACCTGGCCCAGCGGTTCAACTCCCGCTTCGGCGAGACGTTCACAGTGCCGCAGCCCTTCATCCAGAAGGAATCCGCGAAGATCTACGATCTGCAGCACCCCACCGCCAAGATGTCCAAGTCTGCGGAGTCGCCGGCAGGGCTGATCAACCTGCTGGACGAGCCCAAGGTCACGGCCAAGCGGATCAAGTCCGCCGTGACCGACACGGAGACCGAGATCCGGTTCGACCGGGAGGCGAAGCCGGGCGTGTCCAACCTGCTGACCATCTACTCCTCGATCACCGGGCAAAGCGTCGACGCCCTCGTCACCGCCTATGAGGGAAAGATGTACGGCCACCTGAAGGCGGACCTCGCCGAGGTGGTCACGGAGCACCTGACCCCGATCCGGAACCGGGCCAAGGAGCTGCTGGACGATCCCGCGGAGCTGGACCGGCTGCTGGGCCTCGGCGCGGACAAGGCCCGGGAGATTGCCTCGGTGACCCTGCGCGACGTCTACGCCAAGGTGGGTTTCCTGCCCTATGCCGGCGCCCAGGGAGTCCGCTAGGTCAATGTCCTCCGTCAGCAAAGTCACCGCGAAAGCCGCCACGTCGAACGGACAGCGCAGCGAAGGCATCAGCATCGGTGTGATCCTGAGGTTCCCGGCGGACATCGCTGAGGAGCTCCAGCGCTGGCGGGCATCCTTCGGGGATCCCATGGCCGCCGTCGTCCCGGCCCACATCACGCTGGTCACCACCACCATGACGAAGGACTGGGCCGCGACCCAGCGCCATGTCCGGGACGTGGCACGGCGGCAGGAGCCCTTCACTGTGACCATCGCAGGGACCGGGTCTTTCCGGCCGGTGTCCCCGGTGGTCTTCCTGAACGTAGAGGACGGCTTCGGGGACTGCGTGAACCTGCACCGCCAGCTGCAGTCCGGCCCCCTGGAGCGGGAACTGCCGTTCGGTTACCACCCGCACGTCACCGTGGCCCACGATGTTGCCCCGGAAAGCCTCGACGAGGCCGAAACGGTCCTGAAGGATTACAGGGCCACGTTTCCTGTGGCTAGCATGGGACTTTACGAGCACGATGACAACGGCATCTGGCAGCTACGGGAAGAGCTTGATTTTGGGACCAAACCTGACCACGACAGAGGCCCGGACGGCACCGCAGGCGCCCGATAAGCCGCCGCTCCCCACCGATCTGGCCGGGCTGAAACTGGAAGTCATCCGCAAGAGGGTCGAATGGGGCCGGACCCGGCGCTCCGGCGGCGGCATGGTCGCGTCCCTGATCGCGATGATGAACTGGCTCCTGGCCCGGCTGAACATGCTGCTGCCCCTGCGCGCATACTCGCACTACCTGCGTCAGCGTGGCCCGCTGTTGAGTGCCGGCATCGGCTTCCGGATGTTTTTCTCCATCACGGGCCTGTTGGCCACTGGCTTGTCCTTGGCGGGCCTCGTGCTCAGCGACCACCCGGCCCTGCTGGACCAGGTCATCAGGAGTGTGGCCGCCGCCGCGCCCGGCCTGTTGCAGGTCGACGGCAGCGAGGGGCTGGTTGACCCCTATGCGCTGCTGAACCCCACCAGCCTGGGTTGGGCCGCCGGGATCGCCGCCGTGGTGACGGTGTTCACGTCCCTGGGCTGGATCAGCGGCATCCGCGACGGTATGCGGAGCATGATGCAGCTCGGCCCTTTGGTGATGAATCCGATCCTGCAGATACTCAAGGACGTCGGCACGCTGCTGCTGATGGGGCTGGCCCTGGTAGTCAGTTCCGCCGCCTCGCTGATCTTCGGCACGGCCGCCGGATGGGTTACCGGGCAGCTGGGCCTCGAACCGATAGTTGCCGGGCCGCTGACGACCTCCGTCACGATCCTCGTCCCGCTGCTGCTCGGCTGGGGCACCGCCGTGATCATGTACCGGGTGGCCGCCGGGCTGAAGCCAGCCCGGCGCTCCCTGCTGGAAGGGACCACTCTCGCCGCGGTGGGCACCACCATCCTGCAGATCTTCAGCACCCAGCTGCTGGCCAGCGCGGGCAAGAACCCCATTCTGGCGCCCTTCGCCATCATCATCGGCCTGCTGATCTGGTTCAACCTGGTCAGCCAGGTCTACGTGATCTGCGCCGCGTGGGTGGCGATCCGGGAAGAGGACCTCAAGGCCGGGCCCGCCGCCGCGACCACCGGCTGGGGTGCCCGGCGCGTCCAGCCGGGTAAAACCCCGGTAGAGCCGCGGGTCCGCCGCAGGCCGCTGGCCGCCGCGTTCAGGCGTCGAGGTACTGGTCGGCCCACGCCGAAATAATCTTCGCCGCACGGGCAGCCTGGCCTTTGCCGGTCAGGAGATGGTCGCTGCCCTCCAGCGAGACGAAGCTGCGCGGGTGGCGTGCCGTCTGGAAGATGGTGCTGGCGTTTTCGATCCCGACCGTATTGTCGGTGGGGGAGTGCAGCACCATGAGCGGCTTGTGCAGCTGCCGGATGCAGTCCGTCAGGTCCGCGTTCTCGAGGTCCTCGACGAAGTGCCGGCGGATCTCCACCCGCTTGCCGCCGAGGTCCACCTCGGCGCTTCCCTCGCTCAGGATCCGGTCCAGGGCCGCGTCAAAGACGTGTGCCACGTGCTTGGGGGAGAAGGGGGCACCCACGGTGGCCACGGCCCTCAGCTCCGGGATCTGCCGCGCGGCGGACAGGACGGCCGCGCCGCCAAACGAGTGGCCCACCAGCAGGGAAACCCGGCGGTCTGAGTCCCGCATGAATTCGGCGGCCTTGACGGTGTCGGCCACCTTGTGGCTGAAGGACCCCTCCGACCACATTCCCGCCGACTCTCCGAGCCCCACGTTGTCGAACCGGAGCATGCCCACGCCGTTGTCCGCCAGGGCCTTGCACATCCGCGACGCCGAGGGGCTGTCCTTGCCCAGGGTGAAGCCGTGCGAGAACACACCCCAGCCCTTGACCGGGCCCTCCGGCAGGTCCAGCACGCCGGAGAGCCGCTCGCCGGTGGAACCCAGGAACGAGACTTTTTCTGAGTGGGACAAAGTGTCCCCTTTCGTGTGAGGGCGAATCATTGAGGGCGGAAACGACGGCGGCGCCCCCACCCGAAAGGTGAGAGGCGCCGTCGTCGGTAACTACTGAAGGTGAAGCCGGTAATGCGGGCCGGTGGAACCGGTCCTTAGACCTTGCGGGACAGGATGGCCTGCTTGACCTCAGCGATTGCCTGCGTGACCTGGATGCCGCGGGGGCATGCTTCGGTGCAGTTGAAGGTGGTGCGGCAGCGCCACACGCCTTCCTTGTCGTTGAGGATCTCCAGGCGCATGTCGCCCGCGTCATCACGGGAATCGAAGATGAAGCGGTGCGCGTTGACGATCGCCGCCGGGCCGAAGTACTGCCCGTCGGTCCAGAACACCGGGCAGGACGAGGTGCACGCGGCGCACAGGATGCACTTGGTGGTGTCATCGAACCGTTCGCGGTCCTCGGCCGACTGCAGGCGTTCCTTGGTGGGCTCGTGGCCACGGTTGATCAGGAAGGGCATGACTTCGCGGAAGGACTGGAAGAACGGCTCCATGTCCACGATCAGGTCCTTCTCCACCGGCAGGCCCTTGATGGGCTCGACCGTGATGGGTTTGGACGTGTCCAGGTCCTTCAGCAGGGTCTTGCAGGCGAGGCGGTTGCGGCCGTTGATGCGCATGGCATCGGAGCCGCAGACGCCGTGGGCGCAGGAACGGCGGAAGGAGACGCTGCCGTCCATCTCCCACTTGATCTTGTGCAGGGCGTCCAGGACACGGTCGGTGCCGTACATGGTGACCTTGAAGTCATCCCACGTGGCGTCCTCGGAGACCTCGGGGTTGTAGCGGCGCACGCGCAGCGTGACGTCGAAGGACGGGATTTCCCCGCCCCCGCCGACGCCGGCGGGCAGTTCGATCTTGGATGCTGGCTCAGCGAGTTCAGCGCTCATCTTAGTACTTCCTCACCATCGGCTCGTAGCGCGTAAAGACCACCGGTTTGGTGGCAAGCCGGATGCCGGCAATCGACTCGGCGGAACCGTCCGCCGGGGCGTGGTCATCCTTGTACGCCATGGAGTGCTTCATGAATTTTTCGTCGTCGCGCTCGGGGAAGTCCTCGCGGAAGTGGCCGCCGCGGGATTCCTCGCGGTGCAGGGCCGCCACGGTCATGACCTTGGCGAGCTCGAGCAGGAAGCCCAGCTCCACGGCCTCGAGCAGGTCCAGGTTGAAGCGCTTGCCCTTGTCCTGGACGCTGATGCGCTGGTACCGCTCCTCGAAGGAGGCAATGTCTTTCAGGACCTGGTTCAGCGTGTCGGCGGTGCGGAACACCTGCATGTTGGCGTCCATGGTGTCCTGCAGTTCCTTGCGGATCGCAGCGACCTTCTCGGTGCCGTCAGAGGTGCGGACGTGCTCCAGCAGGTTCAGCGTGTAGGCCTCCGGGTCAACGGGGAGCTCCACGAAGTCGGCGGTTTTGGCATACTCGGCGGCGGCGATACCGGCGCGCTTGCCGAACACGTTGATGTCCAGCAGCGAGTTGGTGCCCAGACGGTTGGAGCCGTGGACGGAGACGCAGGCGACCTCGCCGGCGGCGTAGAGGCCCGGGACCACCGTGTCGTTGTCCTGGAGGACCTCGGCGCTGATGTTCGTGGGGATGCCGCCCATGGCGTAGTGGGCCGTTGGGAACACCGGAACCGGCTCCGTGTACGGCTCCACACCCAGGTAGGTGCGGGCGAACTCGGTGATGTCCGGCAGCTTGGCATCGATGTGTGCAGGCTCAAGGTGCGTCAGGTCCAGGAGGACGTAGTCCTTGTTCGGGCCGCAGCCTCGTCCCTCACGGACTTCGTTGGCCATGGAGCGGGCCACGATGTCGCGCGGGGCGAGGTCCTTGATGGTGGGCGCGTAGCGCTCCATGAAGCGTTCACCCTCGGAGTTGCGCAGGATCGCGCCTTCGCCGCGGGCGGCCTCGGAGAGCAGGATGCCCAGGCCGGCCAGACCTGTCGGGTGGAACTGGAAGAATTCCATGTCCTCCAGGGGGATGCCCCGGCGGAACGCGATGCCCATGCCGTCACCGGTCAGGGTGTGGGCGTTGGAGGTGGTCTTGAAGACCTTGCCGGCGCCGCCGGAGGCGAACACCACGGACTTGGCCTGGAAGACGTGCAGCTCGCCGGAGGCGAGGTCGTAGGACACGACGCCGGCCACGCGCTTCTGCTTGTACGGCGTGCCGTCCTCGCGGACAGCGTCCTCTTCGACGGTCAGCAGGTCCAGGACGTAGTACTCGTTGTAGAACTCGACGTTGTGCTTGACGCAGTTCTGGTACAGGGTCTGCAGGATCATGTGGCCGGTGCGGTCGGCGGCGTAGCAGGCGCGGCGGACCGGTGCCTTGCCGTGATCGCGGGTGTGGCCACCGAAGCGGCGCTGGTCAATGCGGCCCTCGGGCGTGCGGTTGAACGGCAGGCCCATCTTTTCCAGGTCCAGGACGGCGTCGATCGCTTCCTTCGCCATGACCTCGGCGGCGTCCTGGTCAACCAGGTAGTCGCCGCCCTTGATGGTGTCGAAGGTGTGCCACTCCCAGTTGTCTTCCTCGACGTTGGCCAGGGCTGCACACATGCCGCCCTGCGCCGCGCCGGTGTGGGACCGCGTGGGGTAGAGCTTGGTCAGTACTGCTGTTCGGGCGCGCTGACCTGATTCGATCGCCGCGCGCATCCCGGCGCCACCGGCACCGACGATCACGACGTCGTACTTATGGACCTGCATACCAGACGCTCTTTCTCTCAAAATTCGCTATAAACCACCGGCAGGCCGCGCCTGCCCGGTGAAGTCTCGTGCAATCTGCGCCTGCGTTCGGCAGGCAAGATCAGTTGCCGTGACGGACCGCGGATTCCTGCCCGGACGGGCTGCTGTCCGCGGCGGTTCCGCCGCTACGGCTGAGTCGTATCGGCTGCGCCCTAAGGCGCGGGGCAGAAACCGCCGGGAAGCTGGACGCCGTTGGCCACGGGGCACGGATTGAACGTGAAGATGACCAGGGTGCCCAGGATGATGATGACCGTGGTGGCCGCATAGAGCACAATCTTCAGCCAAAGGCGCGTTGCGTCCTTCTCGGCGTAGTCATTGATGATCGTGCGGACGCCGTTGGTGCCGTGCAGCATGGCGAGCCACAGCATGGCCAGGTCCCAGAACTGCCAGAACGGGTCGGCCCACTTGCCGGCCACAAAGCCGAAGTCGATCGCGTGGATGCCCTCGCCGACCAGCAGGTTCACCGTCAGGTGGCCGAAGATCAGCACCACCAGCACGACGCCGGAGAGGCGCATGAAGAGCCAGGCGAGCATCTCGAAGTTGCCCTTGGAACCGCCAGTGCGGCGGTACTTGGGCTGGATCTTTCCACTACCGGGTTTTCCACTACCGGGTTTTCCGCTGCGCGGACTCTGAATGGTTGCAGTCATGGCTTAGTGACCTCCAAGGGCGAGGGACAGGTGGCGGATGGAGAAGCCGACCATGACGACGACCCAGAGGCCCAGGACCGTCCAGAGCATCTGACGCTGGTACTTGGCACCCTTCTTCCAGAAGTCGACGGCGATGATCCGCAGGCCGTTGAAGGCGTGGAACACGATCGCCGCGACAAGGCCCGTTTCACCCAGGGCCATGAGGGGGTTCTTGTAGGCACCAATCACTGCGGTGTAGGCCTCGGGGGACACACGCACCAATGAGGTGTCCAGCACGTGGACCAACAAGAAGAAGAAAATCACTACACCGGTAATGCGGTGTCCAACCCAGGACCACATGCCTTCACGGCCGCGGTACAAGGTGCCAGCTGGTTTTGTCGGCACTGAATAAACCTCCCTGCAACACAGCGGCGCTGGCATGGGATCCACGCGGGGGGAACGCCTGCTGCGAGAGCACTCGTAAGCTCAAGCCTAAATCTAGGCTTCGCTCACAGCTTATTCAATTTGGGAACTCCTTGTTGACAGGCCCCGGCGCGGTTTTGCGTTTGTTTTGAGACGAACGCCACATTTGGCCGTGGTCGCAGGCGCCGGCAGGGCCTGATCCCGGCCCAATTCGGACCGAATTGGCCGCCGTCGGCTAAAGTAGCCGTGATGACTACAGACAAAGTGACAAGCCAGGATTCACCGCTGGACCGTTTTATTGCGGTTATTCCGGCGGGCGGGGTGGGGACCCGCCTCTGGCCCCTGTCACGGGCAGCGGCCCCGAAATTCCTTCACGACCTCACTGGTTCGGGCAGTACTCTGCTGCGCGCGACCTATGACCGCCTCCAGCCCGTCGCCGGCAAGCACGTGCTGGTGGTGACCGGCTCCGCCCACAGGGCAGCCGTCTGCCGCCAGCTGCCTGAGGTCCTGGAAGCCGACTTGGTCCTGGAGAGCGAACCCAAGGACTCCGGTGCTGCGATCGGCCTCGCCGCGGCCATCCTGCACGAGCGGGACCCGGACATCATCATGGGTTCGTTCGCCGCGGACCAGGTCATCAGCCCGGACGACCTCTTCCAGGACGCCGTCCGTGAAGCCGTCTACACCGCGGCCGCGGGGAAGATAGTCACCATCGGCATCAAGCCGACCCACCCTTCCACCGGATTCGGCTACATCCGTTCCGGCGCGAACCTCCACATCCCGGACGCGCCCAGTGCGCAGTCCGTGGTGGAGTTCGTGGAGAAGCCCAGCGAGGAAGTGGCCCAGGAGTACGTCGACAGCGGCGAATATGTCTGGAACGCGGGCATGTTCGTGGCCCCGGTCTCGCTGATGCTCAAGCACCTCGAAGCCAACCAGCCCGAGCTCTTCGCCGGACTCCAGGAGATCGCCAAGGCCTGGGACACTCCGGAGCGCGACGCCGTCACGGCCCGGGTGTGGCCCACGCTGCCCAAGATCGCTATTGACTACGCCGTCGCCGAGCCCGCCGCCGCCGCCGGCGACGTCGCCGTGGTGCCCGGAACGTTCCTCTGGGACGACGTCGGAGACTTCGCCTCCGTGGGCCGGCTCAACAGCGCCAAGGAAGTCGACGAGGTCACGGTCCTGGGCGAGGGCGCACGCGTCTTCACCGAAAACGCGAGCGGCGTGGTGGTCTCCGACACCAAACGGGTGATCGCCCTGATCGGCATCAAGGACGTCGTGATCGTTGACACCCCGGACGCCCTGCTGGTCACCACCAAGGAACACTCGCAGCGGGTCAAGCAGGCCGTGGATGCCATCAAGGCCAAGGGCGACACCGACGTCCTGTAGGCGGAGGGGAGCGGATCACGGCCTGTGCAGTGTTCAGCAATCCGTAACGCGCCGTACCCGATGCCGCTATTCTTTGGCCGCTCGATAGAGTTATTCCGTGCGCAACTATTCGACTGAAGCTGAGCCCACGACTCTCGTGGGGCCGTGGCTGGAGCCCCTCCTGCCGGAGCTGATCGCTTTCCGCCGCGACCTCCATGCGCATCCGGAACTTTCGTTCAAGGAGTTCCGCACCACCGACAAGCTGGCGAAACGGCTCGAGGAAGCCGGGCTCAAGCCGCGCCGCCTCGAGGGCACTGGCCTGACGGTTGACGTCGGGCAGGGTCCCATCGCCACCGCACTGCGCGGGGATATCGATGCCCTGCCGATCATCGAGGAAACTGGCCTTGAGTTCGCCTCGAAGAACCACGGCGTGACCCATGCCTGCGGCCACGACGTCCACACTGCCACCATGCTTGGGATCGCGCTGGTCCTGCAGCGCATGCACGAGGCGTCCCCGCTGAGCGGGACCGTCCGGATCATCTTCCAGCCGGCCGAGGAAACCATGCCCGGCGGCGCCACCTCGTGCATCGAACAGGGCGTCCTGGAAGGCGTGCCGCGCATCCTGGCGCTGCACTGCGACCCCCGGATCGAGATCGGCAAGATCGGCACCCGGATCGGGGCGATCACCTCCGCCTCGGACACCATCAAGATTGAACTCTCCGGCCGCGGCGGCCACACCTCGCGCCCGCACCTGACCGAGGAACTGGTCTTCGCCCTGGCGCAGATCGCGGTCAACGTTCCCGCAGTGCTCTCGCGCCGCGTCGATGTCCGCAGCGGCGTGTCCGTGGTCTGGGGGCAGATCTCCGCGGGCTCGGCCCCGAACGCCATCCCGGGCAGCGGCTACATGGCCGGCACCATGCGCTGCCTGGACCGCGACGCCTGGCACGACGCCGGCGAGCTGCTCGACGACATCATCCGGCAGGTCGCCGAGCCGTACGGCGTCGATGTCCACCTGGAACACACCCGCGGCGTGCCGCCGGTGGTCAACTCCGAGCACGAGACCGCGCTGATCGAGGCCGCGGCCCGCGCCGAAATCGGCGAGGGCGCCGTGGTCCTGACCCCGCAGTCCATGGGCGGGGAAGACTTTGCCTGGTTCCTGGCCGACACCCCCGGCGCCATGATGCGCCTCGGCACGAAGACGCCAGGCGGGGAAGAATACGACCTGCACCGCGGCGACTACATTGTCGATGAGCGGGCGCTGGGCCTGGGCATCCAGGTGCTCACGGCGGCGGCCCTGCGCACTATCCGCGACCTGTAGGCCGTTCCGCCCGGGCCCCTACACCGGGTCCGCCCTGCTGCACCCGGCCAGGACCGCCGCGCGGAGTTTCCCCACCTATGCCGGCATGACGCCGGGACACGCCGGCGGTGCGGGCCGACACGCCGTCGGCACCCGTCAAACGTGGGGAAACTCGGCGGCAGCGGCTGGGAATCGTGCCGCGGCGGCCCCTTCTACGTCGATGCCGGTTCCTGCTCCGCAATTCAGTTGTGCACAACTGAATTGCACGCAACTAAATTGTGCGGTACGGTGGAGTCATGACCACGTCAGAAGAGGCCCGCACGGGCGGCCCGGAAGCGCTCCGCCTGAACCGGCAGGTGTGTTTTGCGATGTACTCTGCCTCACGTGCCGCCACGGCCGCCTACCGGCCCATGCTCGAGGAGCTCGGCCTGACCTACCCGCAGTACCTCGCCATGCTGGTGCTCTGGGAAGCGGAGCCGCGCAGCGTGCGTGAACTGGGGGAGGAGCTGGGCCTGGACTCCGGCACGCTCTCGCCGCTGCTCAAGCGGCTCGAAGCGCTCGGACTCGTCCAGCGCCGCCGCTCCGCCGAGGACGAGCGCCGCGTGGAGATCTTCCTGACCGGCGCCGGCGCCGCACTGAGCGCCAAGGCCAGCGGAATCCCGCAGCGACTGGCGGACGCCGCCGGGTTCACCGCCGCGGAACTGGACCAGCTCCGCGACACCCTGGGCCGGCTGACGAACGCGCTCCACGCCTCCCACTAAGCCCTTCCCTTAAGCCCTTCCCCCTCCACCACCCTTCCCCGGCCCCCACGGCCGACGTCGAAATCGCGGGAGGCGTGCCAGCTCGCCGGAAATTTACGGCGACTCCGCAGGCTTCCGGCGAGTTCCCCGCTGAACCCCTTCTTCCCGCCGACAGAACGGAAACACCATGAAGACCCTTTACACAGCAGAGGCCCTGGCCTCAGGCGAAGGCCGCGACGGCACCGCCATCAGCAAGGACGGCAAGCTGAACGTCACCCTTGCCAGCCCGGTCGAACTCGGCGGTGACGGCGCGGGTACCAACCCCGAACAGCTCTTTGCCGCCGGTTACGCCGCGTGCTTCCACTCCGCCCTGCGCCTGGTGGGACGCAAGGAGCGCGCCGACCTGACGGACTCCGCCGTCGCCGCCAAGATCCACTTCGGCGCCCTCGAGGACGGTGCCGGCTACGGTCTGGCCGCCGAACTTGAGATCGCCCTGCCCGCCGTGGACCGGGACACGGCCGAGGCCCTCGTGGCCAAGGCGCACCAGATCTGCCCGTACTCCAACGCCACCCGCGGCAACATCACTGTCGACATCACCATCCTGGAGGTAGCCGCATGAGCAACAAAACCGAAACTCTCACCCTTCCCGCCACCACCCGCGAGATCCAGCTGGCGTCTCGCCCCCACGGCCGCCCCGTCCCGGCGAACTTCCGCCTCGCCGAGTCGGCGCTGCCCGAACTGCAGGACGGCCAGGTCCTGGTTCGCAACCTGTTCATCTCGGTGGACCCGTACATGCGCGGACGCATGAACGACGTCAAGTCCTACTCCGCGCCGTTTGCGCTGGATACCGCCCTCGACGGCGGCGCCGTCGGCGAAGTGATCGCGTCCCGGGCCGAAGGGCGCGCTGTGGGCGACACGGTGGTGCACGGCCTCGGCTGGCGCGAATACGCCGTCGTCGATGCCGCGGCCACCACGGTGGCGCGCACCGATCTGGCCCCCGCGTCAGCATTCCTCGGCGCCCTCGGCATGACCGGGCTGACCGCCTACGCGGGACTGCTGAAGGTCGCGGAATTCAAGCCCGGCGACGCCGTGTTCGTCTCCGGCGCCGCCGGCGCGGTCGGCTCGCTCGTCGGGCAGATCGCCAAGGCCATGGGCGCGTCCCGGGTGATCGGCAGCGCCGGCTCGCCGGAAAAGGTGGCACGTCTGCTCGAACTCGGCTTCGATGCCGCGTTCAACTACCACGACGGCCCCGTGGCGGAACAGCTCGCCGCGGCCGCGGGTGAGCGCGGGATCGACGTCTACTTCGACAACGTCGGCGGCGAGCACCTCGAAGCCGCGCTGTCCGCCCTCACGGTCGGTGGCCGGGTGGCCATGTGCGGGGCCATCGCCCAGTACAACGCGACCGAACCGACGCCGGCACCGCGGAACCTCATGCTGGCGATCGGCAAACAACTGACGCTCAAGGGCTTCCTGGTGGGCGGCTACTGGCAGCACATGGCCGAGTTCGTCGAGACCATGTCCGGCTGGCTGGCCGACGGAACGGTCCGTTACGACGAGACGGTGGTGGACGGGCTGGAGAACGCCCCGCAGGCCTTCATGGACCTGCTCGACGGCGCCAATACCGGCAAGATGCTCGTGCGGCTGTAGCCGGACACCCGGCAATCGCCGTGCCGCCACATACGCCTCCGGCGCCGGTTCCTGCGGGGACCGGCGCCGGAGGCGTATGTGGCACGGCGGGCACCGGCTACCTCTAGGTAACAAGTTCTCAACAATCTGGGCATTCGCCGGGACGTGTGTTATCGGGACGTGGCGCAGGCCACTACAGTAGCTTGCATAAGTGCGCCTCGGCGCAGTGCTGCGAAATCCATCAGTGACAACAGAGATCAGCGGAACACCGCAGACAGACACTCATTGAACTTCCGTCGTAGCGCCTACTCTTTCTTCCTGGAGGAAAATTGAAGAACTCTCTGCGTGCCACCTTTAAGCGCGGATCAATGGCCGGCGTTGCCACCGCGGGCGCGGCTGCACTCCTGCTGACCGGCTGCGGAGCTGCCCCGGAGGCCAGCACCGCCACCAACACCGCCAGCAACTACACGGGCTGCATCGTGTCCGACTCGGGTGGATTCGACGACCAGTCGTTCAACCAGTCGTCCTACGAGGGACTGCAGAAGGCCAAGAAGGATCTCGGCATCGAGATGAACCAGGCCGAGTCCAAGACCAACAACGACTTCGAACCGAACCTGCGCGCCATGGTCTCCGCCGGCTGCAACCTGACCATCACGGTCGGCTTCCTGCTCGGCGACGCCACCAAGTCCCAGGCCACCGCGAACCCGGACAAGCACTTCGCCATCATCGACTTCGGCTATGACACCCCGGTCGCCAACGTCAAGCCGATCATCTACGACACCGCCCAGGCAGCATTCCTGGCCGGCTACCTCGCAGCCGGCACCACCAAGACCGGGACGGTCGCCACGTTCGGCGGCATCAAGATCCCCACGGTCACCATCTTCATGGACGGTTTCGCCGACGGTGTGAAGTACTACAACGAGAAGAAGGGCAAGGACGTCAAGCTTCTCGGCTGGGACAAGGCCAAGCAGGACGGCTCCTTCACCGGTGACTTTGAAAAGCAGGACAAGGGCAAGCAGTTCACCCAGAACTTCCTGGACCAGGGCGCCGACATCGTCATGCCCGTCGCCGGTCCGGTCGGCAAGGGTGCCGGCGCGGCCCTGCAGGAAGCCAAGGCAGCAGGCAAGGACGTCAAGCTCATCTGGGTTGACTCCGACGGCTACCTCACGGCACCGGATTACAAGGACATCATGCTCTCCTCCGTCATGAAGCAGATGGGCGAGGCCGTCGAGACGGTCGTCAAGCAGGACAAGGACGGCCAGTTCACCAACAAGCCGTACGTTGGCACCCTCGCGAACGACGGCGTCCAGCTTGCCCCGTTCCACGACATGGATTCCCAGGTTCCGGCCGAACTGAAGTCCGACCTGGACCAGATCAAGAAGGACATCGCCGACGGCAAGCTGAAGGTTGAATCCGCAGCCAGCCCGAAAGCCTAACTTCCTCCGCTAAGCGCCACGGCCCGTCCGGTCACCACCGCACGGGCTGTGGCGCTTTTCGTTGCGGCCCTTAGTGCCTCAGATCCCAGGCACTAAGCTGGTGCTGCAGCGCCCCTACGCGTCCGGACCAAGCCGTCCGGACACCTCGAGATTGGTCAGAGTTTTGAAACTTGAACTCAAGGGCATTACCAAACGCTTCGGCTCCCTGGTAGCGAACGATCACATCGATGTGGTTGTTGAACCCGGGCAGATCCACTGTCTGCTCGGTGAGAACGGCGCTGGCAAGTCCACGCTGATGAACGTCCTCTACGGACTGTACGAGCCCACAGAGGGCGAAATCCTAATCGACGACAAACCGGTCACGTTCCGCGGCCCCGGCGACGCCATGGCGGCCGGCATCGGCATGGTGCACCAGCACTTCATGCTGGTCCCCGTCTTCACCGTCGCGGAGAACGTTGCCCTGGGAGCGGAGACCACCAAGACCGGCGGATTCCTGGACCTGGATGACACCCGCCGGAAAATCCGGGAGATCTCCGACCGGTACGGTTTCGACGTCGACCCCGATGCGCTGATCGAAGACCTCCCCGTGGGCGTGCAGCAGCGCGTGGAGATCATCAAGGCACTGGTCCGCGACGCCAAGGTGCTCATCCTCGATGAGCCCACGGCCGTGCTGACCCCGCAGGACACCGATGAACTGCTGGACATCATGCGCCAGCTCAAGAGCCACGGCACCTCGATCGTCTTCATTTCCCACAAGCTGCGTGAGGTGAAGGCCGTTTCGGACACCATCACAGTCATCCGGCGCGGCAAGGTAGTGGGCTCGGCCGATCCCGGCGCCTCGACCACCGAGCTGGCCTCCATGATGGTGGGCCGGGCCGTGAGCCTGACCCTGGACAAGGCTCCCGCGAATCCGCAGGAGACCACCTTCGAGGTCAAGGACCTCACCGTCATCGCCCCCAACGGCCAGCACGTGGTGGACGGGATCAGCTTCGGAATCGCCCGCGGCGAGATCCTCGCCGTCGCCGGCGTCCAGGGCAACGGCCAGACGGAGCTGACCGAAGCCATTTTGGGCCTGCACGAGCGGGTCCACGGCTCGATCACCCTCGACGGCGAAGAACTCGTGGGCCGCAGCGTCAAGGAGGTCCTCAACGCCGGCGTCGGGTTCGTCCCGGAGGACCGTTCCCTCGACGGGCTGATCGGCACGTTCTCCATCGCCGAGAACCTGATCCTGGACCGCTACGACCAGGCGCCGTTCGCCAAAGGCATCAGCATGAGCCCGGCCAAGGTCCTGGAGAACGCCAAGACCCGGATCGCGGAATTCGACGTCCGCACCCCGTCCGGCTCGCTGGCAGCCGGCACCCTGTCCGGCGGCAACCAGCAGAAGGTCGTCATGGCCCGGGAGCTCTCCCGGCCGCTGCGGCTCTTCATCGCCTCCCAGCCCACCCGCGGCGTGGACGTGGGCTCCATCGAGTTCCTGCACAAGCGGATCGTCGCGGAGCGGGACCACGGCACGCCCGTCATGATCGTCTCCACCGAACTGGACGAGGTGATTGAACTCGCCGACCGGATCGCCGTGCTGTACAAGGGCCGGCTGGTCGGGATCGTCCCGGCCGGCACCGGGCGCGACGTCCTGGGCCTGATGATGGCCGGCGTTTCCCCGGACGAGGCCCAGACCGACGCCGCAGGCAGGCACTCGGCCCGATCCCTTTCTGAAAACCCGGCCGCGAACGCAGCAGAAAACCCGGCCGGCACCCCGGCCGAAAACCCCGCAACGAAGCCGGCCATGAACCCGGCCCCCGCCGCCCCGTCCGTGCAGGAGCCCGGCTCCGGCGCCGTAGGAGACCCCCATGAGTGAGAACACCGAGCCGCGGTCCGCGGCCGCACCGGACCCGGACCAACTTCCGGCATCGCAGGCCACCGACGTGGAGCCTGAACCGCTCGAGGACGATGCAGACTTCGTCACCTTGCTGGACACCGCGGGCGGCGCCCACCAGCCATCGGCCGTTCCGGTCTCGACCCAGAGCGGAGCTCTTCCGGGTGCCCCGGAAGAGGAGTCGCTGCTGCGCAAGATCTTCACCGGCAACGGCATCGTGACCATCCTGGCGGTGCTGCTCGCACTGATCCTCGGCGGCCTGCTCATCGCCATGACGGACAAGGTTGTCGGCACCACGGCGGGCTATCTCTTTGCCCGGCCCAGTGACTTCCTCATCGCCGTCTGGTCCGCCGCCACCGATTCGTACGTCGCCCTCTTCCAGGGCGCGGTCTTCAACCCCCGCGGGAACGGCGTGGCCGGACAGTTCGCCCCCCTCATGGAGACGCTGACCATCGCCACCCCGCTGATCACCGCCGGCCTCGGCGTCGCCCTGGCCTTCCGCGCGGGCCTGTTCAACATCGGTGCGCAGGGCCAGATCATCATGGCCGGCATCCTCGCCTCATGGGTCGGCTTCGCGCTGCACCTGCCGCTGGGGATACACCTGCTGCTGGTCCTGGTGGCCGGCGTCATCGGCGGCGCCGTCTGGGGCGGCATCGTCGGCGTGCTCAAAGCCCGGACCGGCGCCCACGAGGTCATCGTGACCATCATGTTCAACTACATCGCACTCTATTTCCTGCGCTACCTGCTCGACACTGACTTGTTCCAGCGTCCGGGGGCGGACACACCGATATCGCCCATCGTGGACCCCAGCGCCGCGTACCCGCTGATCTTCGGCAGCCAGTACCGGCTGCACCTGGGATTCCTGCTGGCCATCGCGGCCACCGTGTTTGTTTCGTGGCTGCTGAACCGCTCCACGCTCGGTTTCGAATTCCGTGCCGTCGGGGCCAACCCCAAGGCAGCCCTGACCGCCGGCATCAACGTCTCCCGGGCCACCATCCTGGTGATGACCATTGCCGGTGGCCTGGCCGGCCTGGCCGGCGTGGCACAGGTGGCGGGCACCGAAAAGGTCCTGACCGACGGTGTCGCGGCAACCTACGGCTTTGACGCGATCACGGTCGCGCTGCTGGGACGGTCCTCGCCATGGGGCACCTTCGCCGCCGGCCTGCTGTTCGGGGCCTTCCGCGCAGGCGCTGTCCAGATGCAGATCCAGACCGGAACTCCGATCGACATCGTGCTCGTGGTCCAGTCACTCATCGTGCTGTTCATCGCGGCGCCGCCGTTGGTCCGGGCGATCTTCGGACTCAACCCGCGCAAGAAGAAGGCCGCGACCGCCGGCAAAACCAAGCAGGCCGCAACCACCGGAGGTGCCGCATGAGCACAACAGCAACCTCGCCCGTTGAAGGAAAACCCCAGCCGGAGAAGAACCACAGGCCGACGGTGTCCGCCAAGCCCGTGACTTGGAAGTTGCCGGTCACGCTTGCGGTGCTGGCCACCGTAGCGTTCATCTTCTTCGGACTGCTGGGCCCGCAGGCGAACGCCAAGTTCGGCGTTTCATCCAGCGGAGACTTCTTCCAGCTCCCGGCGATCGAAGTACCCGCATTCCTGTCCGGCATGGTGCTCTCCCTGATCCTGCTGGGCCTCGCGGGCTACGCCCTGGTCCTGAAGGCGAGAGCGAACCGGCGGCCCCCGCGCTGGGTGCCGGCCGTGTTCACCGTCGTGTTCGTGGTCGCCTTCCTGATCTGGGTGGTGGGCGGCGCCCGGACCCCCAGTATTTCGCTGGCCGGCCTCATCGCCGGATCCGTGACCCTCGCCGTGCCGATCGTCTTCGGCTCCCTGTCCGGTGTGCTGTGCGAACGCGCCGGCGTCGTTAACATCGCCATCGAAGGCCAGCTCCTGGGCGGTGCCTTCACGGCCGCGCTCGTCGCCAGCCTGACGCACAACCCCTACCTGGGCCTGCTTGCGGCGGCCGTGGCGGGCGCCCTTGTGTCGGTGGTGCTGGCAGTGTTCAGCATCAAGTACGTGGTCAACCAGATCATCGTCGGCGTCGTGCTCAACGTCCTGGTCTCCGGGCTCACCGGCTTCCTGTTCACCACCGTGATGCAGTCCGATCCGGAGAAGTACAACTCGCCCGCCGAGCTGCCCATCATCGATATCCCGGTCCTGTCCAGCATCCCCGTGATCGGGCCCATCCTCTTCAAACAGTCCGTGGTGGGCTACCTGATGTACGTGGCAGTCATCGTGATCTGGGTCGCACTGTTCAAGACGAAGTGGGGCCTGCGCGTCCGTGCCGTGGGCGAGCACCCGCAGGCGGCCGACACCCTGGGCATCAAGGTCAACGCGACCCGCTTCTGGAACGTCACGCTCGGCGGCGCCGTCGCCGGGATCGGCGGATCGTTCTTCACCCTCGTGGCGATCGACAGCTTCACCAAGGAAATCTCCGGCGGGCGCGGCTTCATTGCCCTCGCCGCCATGATCCTGGGCCGCTGGAACCCGATCGGGGCGTTCTTCGCCGCGCTGCTGTTCGGCTTCGCCGACAACCTGCAGAGCATCGTGACGATCATCGGCACCCCGGTGCCGAGCCAGTTCATGGCCATGCTGCCGTACGTGGTGACCGTGTTTGCCGTGGCCGGGCTCGTCGGCCGCTCCCGGCCGCCGGCCGCTGACGGCATACCGTACATCAAGGGCTGAGAATGGACAGCATCGACGTCGACTGGGCTGCACTCGAAGCTGCGGCAGTGTCCGCCATGAAGAACGCCTATGCGCCGTATTCGAAGTTTCCGGTGGGGGCCGCGGCCCTCACCGGAGACGGGCGGATCGTCAGCGGCTGCAATGTCGAAAACGCCAGCTACGGGCTGACCCTGTGCGCCGAGTGCGCCCTGGTGGGCAACCTGCAGATGACCGGCGGGGGACGGCTGCGCGCCTTCTACTGCGTCGACGCCGGCGGGAATGTCCTCATGCCGTGCGGGCGCTGCCGCCAGCTGCTCTACGAATTCCGGGCTCCGGACATGGAGCTCATGACCACGCAGGGAATCAAGACCATGGACCAGGTCCTTCCCGATGCCTTTGGCCCCCAACACCTGGAGGAACCCCGGTGACACAAACGACTCAGAACCCCCCCAACAGTGAAGCGTTCGACGCCGTCGACATCATCCGCATCAAGCGGGACAAGGGTGTGCTCAGCCCGGCCCAGATCGACTGGACAATCGACGCGTACACCCGCGGCGCCATCGCCGACGAACAGATGGCCGCCCTGAACATGGCCATCCTGCTCAACGGCATGGACCGGGCCGAGATCTCCCGCTGGACGGCGGCCATGATCGCCTCCGGCGAGCGGATGGACTTCTCCAGCCTGCGGCGGCCCGACGGCGGCGTGAAGGCGACGTCGGACAAGCACTCCACCGGCGGCGTCGGGGACAAGATCACCCTGCCGCTGGCTCCGCTTGTAGCGGTGTTTGGCGTGGCAGTGCCGCAGCTCTCGGGCCGCGGCCTCGGCCACACCGGCGGCACCCTGGACAAGCTCGAGGCCATCCCGGGCTGGCGTGCGGCCCTGAGCAATGAGGAAATGATGGCCCAGCTCCAGGACGTCGGCGCGGTCATTTGCGCGGCCGGCGCCGGGCTGGCCCCGGCGGACAAGAAGCTCTACGCGCTCCGCGATGTCACCGGGACCGTGGAGGCCATCCCGCTGATCGCCTCCTCGATCATGAGCAAGAAGATCGCCGAAGGCACCGGCTCGCTGGTGCTCGACGTCAAGGTGGGCAGCGGCGCGTTCATGAAGGACGAGGCCCGCGCCCGCGAACTGGCCGAAACCATGGTGGCCCTGGGCAAGGACGCCGGCGTCAACACGGTGGCCCTGCTCACCAACATGAACACGCCGCTGGGCCTGACCGCGGGCAACGCGATCGAGGTCGAGGAATCCGTGGAGGTCCTCGCCGGCGGAGGCCCGGACGACGTCGTCGAACTCACCGTCCGGCTCGCGGAGGAAATGCTGGCGTGCGCCGGCATCCGCGACGCCGATCCCCGGGCAGCACTCCGGGACGGCCGGGCCATGGACGTCTGGAACCGGATGATCGAGGCCCAGGGCGGAGACCCGCGCGCCAAGCTCCCGGTCGCCAAGGAATCCGAGGTCATCTACGCCCCGGCCGACGGTGTCCTGGTGGAGCTCGACGCGATGGCCGTCGGCGTCGCTGCCTGGCGGCTCGGTGCCGGGCGCGCCCGCAAGGAGGACCAGGTCCAGGCCGGTGCCGGGGTGCGGATGCACGCCAAGCCCGGCGCCACGGTCAAGGCAGGCGAACCGCTCATGACCCTGCTCACGGACACACCGGAGAAGTTCGAGCGTGCCAAGGAAGCGCTCGAACGCGCCGCCGTGATCGCCCCCGAGGGCTCCCGGCCCGCCCAGAAGCTCATCATCGACCGCATCGCCTAAGCCCGTCGCCCTATCCCTTACGGTGCCCAAACCCTGGGGATAACAGCCGTAGGGGAGAGGGCAGCGGCGGCCGGAGCCGGCGGTACACTGACTCCACAGCAGTACCCGTCAAGCGCAGGCCCGGCTCCGGCCGAGCCTGCGCTTGGATCGATCTGGCCCCGCCGCGCGTTAGGAAGCTGTGCAGGCAATCAACGACTTCATCCTCGCCGCCGCAGGGCAACCCTGGGTCCTCGTCCTGGTTTTCGCCTGCTGCGTGATCGACGGGTTCTTCCCCCCGATTCCGAGCGAATCGGTGGTGGTGGGCCTGGCTGCAGTCGCCGCCACTGCGGGCGTCCCCAACCCTCTGCTCCTGATCGCAACGGCTGCCGCAGGGGCCCTGGTGGGCGACAACATGGCTTACCTGATCGGCCGCGGGACCGGAACCCGGCGCTGGGCGTGGCAGCGCGGCCCGCGCATGCAGGCGGCCTTCCGCTGGGCCGGCCGGGAACTGCGGAAACGGCCCGCCTCACTGATCCTTGTGGCCCGCTTCGTCCCGATCGGGCGGGTGGCCGTTAACCTGACGGCCGGCGCCACGCACTACCCGTGGCGCAGATTCGTCAGCCTGACGGTGCTCTCGGCGCTGCTCTGGGCCAGCTACTCGGTGGGGATCGGACTGACTGTTGGTCCGTGGTTTGAGGAAAACCACGTGCTGGGCGCGGCCATTGCCATCGTCTGCGCGATCGTCCTGGGCGTCGTCCTGGACCGCGTGATCAGCAGGGTGCGCGGCCGCGCACCGGAGGAACCGACGCATTCCGTGCCGCCCGCCGAGTCCTAGGCGGATTGGGCCCGCCCATGGGACACTTAGGAGCGATTTGGGTCACGGTTGTTGGCCGCACGTCGTGCAAAGTTTCGTCCATAGTTCTACCCACTGTCATCGCGAGTACGATACGGCTTAGTTGTCCGTTCCCAGTCATCAAGGAGCACCACCTGCATGGAGTTCATTAACGAGGCCGTGCTCCATGCCGCTGGCCAGTGGTGGATCTACCCCCTCCTGCTGGTTTTCTTCTTCGTGGACGGCTTCGCGATGGTGGTCCCCAGCGAGACCCTGATCGTCGCCCTGGCTGCGTACTCCGTGCACAGCGGCCAGCCCAACCTGTGGATCCTCGGCCTCACGGCCCTCGTGGGAGCCATGGCCGGCGACAACATGGCCTACATGCTGGGCCGCAAGATTGGCCTCGAGCGGTTCCGCTGGATGCGCAAACCGAAGGTCCAAAAGGTGTTCGGCTGGGCCCACTACGAACTCGAGAAGCGCGGCGCCGTCCTGATCTTCACCGCCCGGTACATTCCGTGGGGCCGCGTCGCCGTCAACTACGTGGCAGGCACGACGGCGTTTCCGCACCGCCGGTTCTTCTTCCTGGACGGCTTCGCCTGCCTGACGTGGGTCGCCTACTCAATCGGCATCGGCGTCCTGGCCAGTTCCTTCCCGTGGCTGCACCACAACCCGTTGCTCAGCGCGGGCATCGCGGTGGTATTCGCCATTGTGCTCGGTGTCCTCATCGACCATCTCCTGCGCTGGTGGCACAAGCGCCTGGGCCGCCACGACACCAGTCCGGTCCCGTCCGAGACCGAATACGTCAACGAACCCGCCTCCGGTGAGCGTGCTTCCGAGCTGCACGGCACGATGCTGGCCGGTCCGTCCGCTGAGTCCGGAGCATCCGGAAAGTAGCTTCCAGCGCCCGGCGACCCTATGGTTGGAACGTGACTGAGACTATTCCTGACGCTGCCCCTGACCTCGACTTCGACCTGAAGGGCCTTCCCAAGGTTTCCCTTCACGACCACCTGGACGGCGGACTCCGCCCGGCCACCATCATTGAACTTGCTGAGGCCGTCGGCCACACGCTGCCGTCCACGGACCCCGTTGCACTGGGGGAGTGGTTCCGCGAATCCGCCGACTCCGGCTCCCTGGTCCGCTACCTGGAGACCTTCGACCACACCATCGCCGTGATGCAGACCAAGGAGGGCCTGTTCCGCGTCGCGAAGGAATTCGTCGAAGACCTGGCCGACGACGGCGTCGTGTACGGCGAGGTGCGCTGGGCGCCCGAACAGCACCTGCAGAAGGGCCTGAGCCTGGACGACGTGGTCGAAGCCGTGCAGGCCGGCCTCGAAGCTGGAGTGGACGCCGTGGCAGAGACCGGCCGCGATATCCAGGTGGGCCAGCTCATCACCGCCATGCGCCACGCCGACCGCGGCCAGGAGATCGCCGAACTGGCCGTCCGCCACCGCAACAACGGCGCCGTCGGCTTCGACATCGCCGGCGCCGAGGACGGCTTCCTGCCGTCCCGCTTCAAGGACGCCTTCACCTACCTGGCCCAGCACAACTTCCCGGCCACCGTCCACGCCGGCGAAGCCGCCGGCCTGGAAAGCATCCAGTCGGCCCTCGTCGACGGCAGGGCCCTGCGCCTGGGCCACGGCGTCCGGATCGCCGAGGACGTCACGATCGAATTCGAAGAGGACGAAGAGGCCGCCGACGCCGAAGGCTTCGACGACTCCGTCAACGACACCATCGGCATGGTGACCCTGGGCGAGCTCGCCAGTTGGGTGCGGGACCGTGGCATCGCCCTGGAGATCTGCCCCTCCTCCAACCTGCAGACCGGCGCCATTGCCGGCTTCGGTGAGGGCATCGAAAGCCACCCGCTGGACATGCTCTACCAGCTCGGCTTCAACGTCACCATCAACACCGACAACCGGCTCATGAGCGGCGTGACGCTGACCGACGAGTTCGAACTCCTGGTTGAGACGTTCGACTACGACCTCGATGACCTGCTGGAGCTGACGCTGAACGCGGCCGAGGCCGCCTTCCTGCCGCTCGAGGAGAAGGAAGCCCTGGTCGAATACATCAACGAGGCCTACTCCGATCTTGGCTAACGAGGACACATCACCCGTCCAGGGGCTCGCTGGGCCCACAGCGGCAGGGGTCCCTGGCCGAGCTTGCGAGGTCGGGGAGCTGCTGGGGCTGATAGCGGCCCTGCGCGAGCATTGCCCCTGGATGGGTGCCCTCACCCACGAGTCCCTCGTGGAGTACCTCCTGGAGGAGGCCTATGAAGTGGCCGAGACCATCGAGACCGGCGCCGGCGACGCGGAACTGCAGTCTGAA
The DNA here is from genome assembly GCF_056394385.1 of Arthrobacter sp. 10N44_2. Classification (NCBI taxonomy): domain Bacteria; kingdom Bacillati; phylum Actinomycetota; class Actinomycetes; order Micrococcales; family Micrococcaceae; genus Arthrobacter; species Arthrobacter sp. 10N44_2. The sequence continues at coordinate 94,920 of NZ_JBFTHT010000005.1, forward strand.
CTGGGGGACGTCCTGTTGCAGGTGGTGCTCCACGCCCGGCTCGCCGAGGAACGCGGCGCCTTTGACCTGGGCGATGTCGCCCGGGGCCTGAAGGCCAAGATGATCCGGCGCAACCCGCACGTGTTCCGGCCCGACGGCTCGCTGCAGGAATCCTTCCCGGCAACGATGGAGGAGATCGTCCTGAAATGGGACGCCGTCAAGAAGGCCGAGAGGCCCGAACGCGGCCACGTCTTCGACGGGGTTCCCGCCGCGCTGCCGGCCCTCGCGCGGGCCCAAAAGCTCCTGGACCGCGCCGAACGCGCGGGCATGGCAGCGGCCGCCGGCCAAACCGCCGTCGGAACCGCCGTCGAAACCGCCGTCGACCTCCCGGCCGCCGAGGAGGAACTCGGCGACCTGCTGTTCGGGATCGTGGCCGCTGCCCGGGCCGGCGGGCTCGACGCCGAACGCGCCCTCCGCGGCGCCCTGCGCCGGTTCCAGGACAGCACCGGCTCCCGGCCATCGGCACATTAGCGCTGGCAGACTAGAGTCGGCACGGTAGCGGCACCATCATGACGTCCGGGGTTTGGATAGGTTTCCGTAACTTATCCCGCTCTCGACTACGCTAGTAGCGACGACGACGTCGGCTTTTCCGCTTGATGTACAGCCAGAGTCCAAGCAGTCAGATTCCCTGCAGATCGCTTCACCCAAAGGAGCATATCCATGGCGCTTATCGATGCCATCCACGCCCGCGAAATCCTCGATTCCCGTGGCAACCCGACCGTAGAAGTTGAAGTCCTGCTCTCGGACGGCCAGATCGGCCGCGCAGCAGTTCCCTCCGGCGCTTCCACCGGCGAGCACGAGGCCGTTGAACTTCGCGACGGCGACAAGGGCCGCTACCTCGGCAAGGGCGTCCAGAAGGCCGTCGACGCGGTCATCGACCAGATCGCCCCGGCCCTGACCGGCTTCGACGCGACCGACCAGCGCAGCATCGACCAGGCCATGATCGACCTGGACGGCACCCCCAACAAGGGCAAGCTCGGCGCCAACGCCATCCTGGGCGTGTCCCTGGCCGTGGCCAACGCCGCCGCCGCCTCCGCTGACCTGCCGCTGTACAAGTACCTGGGCGGGCCCAACGCGCACGTCCTGCCCGTGCCCCTGATGAACATCCTCAACGGCGGCTCGCACGCCGACTCCGACGTGGACATCCAGGAATTCATGATCGTCCCGATCGGCGCCGAGACCTTCTCCGAAGGCCTGCGCTGGGGCGTCGAGGTCTACCACAACCTCAAGTCCGTCCTGCAGGCCAAGGGCCTGTCCACCGGCCTGGGTGACGAGGGCGGCTTCGCGCCGAACCTGCCGTCCAACCGTGCCGCCCTGGACCTGATCCAGGAAGCCATCAAGAACGCCGGCTACACCCCGGGCAAGGACATTGCCCTGGCCCTGGACGTCGCCTCCTCCGAGTTCTTCAAGGACGGCGCGTACCAGTTCGAGGGCAAGGCACTTTCCGCCACCGAGATGAGCGCCTACTACGCCGAGCTCGTGGCCGACTACCCGCTCGTGTCCATCGAGGACCCGCTGGATGAGAACGACTGGGAAGGCTGGAAGACCCTCACCGACACCATCGGCGACAAGGTCCAGCTCGTGGGCGATGACCTCTTCGTCACGAACCCGGCCATCCTGCAGCGCGGCATTGACACCAAGACCGCGAACTCCCTGCTCGTCAAGGTCAACCAGATCGGTTCCCTGACCGAGACCCTGGACGCCGTTTCCCTGGCCCAGCGTGCCGGCTACACCACCATCACCTCACACCGCTCCGGCGAAACCGAGGACACCACCATTGCTGACATCTCCGTTGCCACCAACGCGGGACAGATCAAGACCGGTGCCCCCGCACGCTCCGAGCGCGTGGCCAAGTACAACCAGCTGCTGCGCATCGAAGAGGAACTCGACGACGCCGCACGGTACGCCGGCCGCAGCGCGTTCCCGCGTTTCAAGGGCTAGTTAGCCGCGAAAACCGGTAACCGGTGGCTATGGTTGAAAGACCATGGCCACCGGTTCTTTTTTTGGTCCGTTTTTGAAGGAGTGACATGGCAACCCGACGCCCCAATGTTCCCCGGGCTACGCCTGCCGCCAAGGCTGCTGCTGCCAAGCCTGCGGCCACGGGTCTGGGGGCAGCAGCCGACGGCGGCGAGGTCATCCAGGCGGACTTTGGCGGCGCCCGCAGCGGCGCGGCGGCGCCGGCCGGCGCTGCGCCTGCCCCGCCACGGGTATCAGCTCACACAGGCAAGCCGGCCCCGGGCAGCACTGGCGCCGCATCTGCGGCCAAAGCCCGTCCCGCAACAGCCCCGGCAGGAGCACCGGCTAAGCCCGAGACCCGCCCGGCGGCCGGGAAGGCCGGCGTCAAGGCCGGCGCCAAGGCCGGCGGCAAGGCCGGCGGCAAGGCCGGCGGCAAGACTCAGAACCGGACCGCCGCAGGGGGTCCGGACGAATCCCTGGACCCCGTGCCCGCCAAGGCGTTCTCGGGCCGGCTGCTGGCCCTGGGCGTCGTCATGATTGCCATCACCATCCTGCTGGCCCCCACGGTCAAGATCTTCCTGGACAAACGCGCCGAAATCGCGGCGCTGCAGGCCGATATTGCGGCCAAGCAGACGAAGCAGGAGGACCTCAAACGCCAGGTGTCGCGGTGGCAGGATCCCAACTATGTGAAACAGCAGGCCCGCGACCGCATTAACATGGTTATGCCCGGAGAGACGGGCTACTGGGTATTCGGCAGCGATCTTCCTGCCGCGCAGTCCGGTGGCGCGGCGGGTGCAGCATCAGCACAAGACCCGGCCAACCTGCCCTGGGTGGACGCCCTCTGGGAGTCCATCAGGCGATCGGCAACAGACTAGAAGCGGCGCCCGCCGCCGGGATTGTCCCGCGGACAATCCGGAACAGGGCAGGAAGGTGCCACTCCCGTGGACGAGAACCGAGTGGACCAGAACCGAGCAGCCGAGAACAACGACGGGGCCAAGACCCCGGCACCACGGCACAGGGCAGACACCCCGGAGGGCTCCCGCCAGCCGTCGCCGCACGATCTCGAGGTCCTCAGCCGCCAGTTGGGCCGGCCCGTGCGCGACGTCGTCGAAATCCCGGCACGCTGCGTCTGCGGAAACCCGCTCGTTGCCGCCACTTCGCCGCGGCTCAGCAACGGTACGCCGTTCCCCACCACGTTTTACCTCACCCACCCGGTGATCACGTCGGCGGTATCGCGGCTGGAGGCCGCCGGGCTGATGAACGAAATGAACGACCGGCTCGCTGCCGACGCCGGCCTCGCGGCCCGGTACCGGTCCGCCCACGAGGCATATCTGGCCTCCCGTGCCGAGATCGGCGCGCGCTCCGGCATCGGGGCCGTTCCCGAAATTGACGGCGTCTCCGCCGGCGGAATGCCGACCCGCGTCAAATGCCTGCACGTCCTCGTGGGGCATTCGCTGGCGGCCGGCCCGGGCGTGAACCCGCTGGGCGATGAATCGATCGCGGCCATCGCCGAATGGTGGACCGTGGAGCGCTGTTACTGCGAAGGCGCCTGGGACACCGGCGGGGAGGCCCCGTCCCGGGACCTCAGCCGCCATGGCCCCCAAGGCCTGCCGGAGATCGTGGGCCGGCCCGCACCGGTCCGCAAGTCCCGCGTCGACGCCGCCGGCGCCGGCGCCGCTGACACGGCCGCCGCCGCCGGTGCTGCTGAGACGGCCGGTACCACCGGCACGGGGGAGTCCAAGTGACCCGGGTCGCGGCCGTAGACTGCGGCACCAACTCCATCCGCCTGCTGATCGCAGATGTGAGCGCAGGCGGCGCAACAGGGCCGGCCACGCCGCGGCTGACCGACATCGTGCGGGAAATGCGCGTGGTCCGGCTGGGCCAGGGCGTGGACTCCACAGGTGAACTGGCCCAGGAAGCGCTTGAGCGCACCTTCGCCGCGACCCGGGACTACGCTGCCCTCATCCGCGAGCACGGCGCCGAAAAAGTGCGCTTCGTGGCCACCTCCGCCACCCGCGATGCCCGCAACCGCCAGGTTTTCGTCGACGGCATCCGCGACATCCTCGGCGTCGAACCCGAGGTGATCACCGGCGACGAGGAAGCCGCGCTGTCCTTCGCCGGCGCCAGCAGTGTCCTGCCCTCCCGCGGGCAGGACCCCGTGCTGGTGGTGGACCTCGGCGGCGGCAGCACGGAGTTCGTGCTGGGCAACGCCGACGGCGTCATCGCGGCCCGCTCGGTCGACGTCGGCTGCGTCCGGATGACCGAACGGCACCTGCGCAGCGATCCGCCCACAGCGGATCAGATCGCAGCGGCAGAGGCCGACGTCGACGCCGCCATCAGCGAGGCGGCACAAACCGTTCCGCTGGAACGCGCCACCGCCGTCGTCGGCGTGGCCGGCTCCGTCACCACCATCACGGCGCACGCGCTGCGCCTGCCGGAGTACTCACCGGCCGCGATCCACGGCACCGAACTGGACCTGGACGCGGTCCGGAAAGCCTGCACCGAGCTGCTCGAAATGACCCGGGAGGAGCGGGCCGCGCTGCCTTACATGCACCCCGGGCGGGTGGACGTGATCGGCGCCGGTGGACTGGTCTGGCGGCGGGTCCTGCAGCGCCTGGCCGAGGTCACCGGCGGGCGCATCACCACGGCCGTGAGCAGCGAACACGATATTCTTGACGGAATTGCCCTCAGCATCCGATGATCCCGCCCCAGCAGCCGTGCCCCAGCGCGCGCCCGTGCCGCTGGTGCATCCGCCGATAGGACCTGAATGACCAGAGCAACAGCCCGGCGCCGCCGGACCGCCTCCGCGTTGATGGCCTTGGCCCTCGCCGGCGGAGCGTCCACGGCGGCGCTGACCCTGGCCGCACCCGCCCACGCCGACTCCTGGCGGGACAAGGAATACTGGCTCGCCGAGTCCGGCATCATCAAAGCCTGGGACGTTTCCAAGGGAGCCGGGGTCAAGGTCGCCGTGATTGACAGCGGCGTGGACGGCCGGCATCCGGATTTGGGCGGCGTGCTCGCTGGCGGCGCGGACATTTCCGGCGCCGGCAAGGCCAACGGCCAGGAGAGTATCGGCGCCAAACCCGAACACGGCACGCTCGTGGCCACCATGCTGGCCGGACGGGGGCACCAAGCGCCCGAAGCGACCGCCAAACCGAGCGCCAGCGCAACTGGCCCTGCCGCCGGCCCGGCCGCTGGACCTGACGGGGTTGTCGGCGTCGCCCCGGAAGCGCAGCTGCTGTCCGTCTCCACCTGGCTCGGTTCCGCCAACCCGGGCGGCAAGAGCGACCAGGACCAGATCCCGGAGGCAGTGCGCTGGGCCGTGGACAACGGCGCCCGCGTCATCAACATCTCCCTCGGCAGCACGTCGCCGGAATGGCCGCAGAGCTGGGACGCGGCATTCCTCTACGCCGAACAGAAGGACGTCGTGATCGTCGCCGCCGCGGGCAACCGGGTGGGCGGCAACGTCCAGGTCGGCGCCCCGGCCACCATCCCCGGCGTCCTGACGGTTGCAGGCCTGGACCGCACGGGCGCGGCCAGCATCGACTCCTCCTCCCAAGGCATCAGCATCGGCGTCGCAGCTCCCGCCGAGGACCTGGTTGGCGGCCTGCCCGGCGGCGGCTACGCCGACTGGGCCGGCACCTCCGGAGCCACGCCCATCGTGTCCGGCGTCGCGGCCCTGATTCGCTCCAAATGGCCCGAAATGTCCGCCAGCCAGGTCATCAACCGGATCGTCACCACGGCCAAGGACGCCGGGGCGCCAGGGAAGGATCCGCTCTACGGCTTCGGCGTGCTGAACGCCGAGGCCGCACTCAAGGCCGATGTCCCGGAAACCAAAGTCAATCCGCTGGGGTCCATTTCGGACTGGATCCGGGTCCACCGGCGCGGAAACCTCGCCACGACTGCCCCTGCCGCGGAGCCCGCGCCCTCCAGCGCTGCCCCCACCCTGCCCGAAGCGACCCTGCCCGTCGCGGAGAAGCCGTCCCAGCTGGACAGTGCCGTGCCGGCCGCGGTGGTCCTGGGCTTCGGAGCCCTGCTCGTGGGAATCGTTGTAGCCGCCGCGTTCCAGCTGCGGGCCGCCATGCGCACGCCGCCGAAGGACGGCCCGGACGGCCCGGACGGGACCGGCAAGGCCGAACCCGAGGCCGTCAATCCGGTGGACTCCAGCAAGCCGTCATAGTTAGTGAAGGTTTTCACAAACTACTGTATTCTTGAGATATGGCATCCTCCCTTCAGCTCCAGGACCGTCCCCGGGTACTCGTCGTCGGCGGCGGGTACGTCGGCCTGTATGTAGCCCTCAAACTTCAGAAAAAGATCGCGAATGCTGGTGGCATCGTCACCCTCGTGGATCCGCTGCCCTACATGACCTACCAGCCCTTCCTGCCGGAAGTTGCCGGCGGCAACATCGAGGCGCGCCACGCAGTCGTCTCGCACCGCCAGCACCTGAAGCAGACGGAACTCATCCAGGGCCGCGTCACCTCGATCGACCACGCCAACCGCACGGCAGTGGTCGCACCCTCCGACGGTGGCCACACCTTCGAGATTCCGTACTTCGACGTCGTGCTTGCCGCCGGCGCCATCACCCGCACGTTCCCGATCAAGGGCCTCGCGGACAAGGGCATCGGCCTGAAGACCATAGAAGAGGCCGTCGCCCTGCGCAACAAGGTTCTCGAGCGGATCGAGACCGGTTCCCTCATGACGGACCCCGTTGAGCGCGCCCGCGCCCTGACGTTCGTCGTCGTCGGCGGCGGCTTCGCCGGCATCGAGTGCATCACCGAAATGGAAGACCTGGCCCGCGCCGCGGTCAAGAACAACCCGCGCATCAAGCAGGAGGAAGTCCGCTTCGTCCTGGTCGAGGCGATGGGCCGCATCATGCCCGAGGTCACGGCATCGCAGGCCGAATGGGTCGTCGAGCACCTCCGCAGCCGCGGCATCGAGGTCCTGCTGAACACCTCCCTCGACAACGCCGAGGGTTCCCTGAAGCTCATCAACCTCCCGGACAAGAGCCCGGCCCAGGAATTCGAGACCGACACCCTGGTCTGGACTGCCGGCGTGCAGGCCAACCCGATGGTCCGCTCCACCGACTTCCCGCTCGAGCCGCGCGGCCGCGTCCGCGTCCTGGCCGATCTGCGCATCGCAGGCGACGAGGGCATCATCGAGAACGCCTGGGCCGCCGGCGACGTCGCTGCCGTCCCCGACCTCACGGGCAGCGGCCTGCCGGACGGCACGTGCGTGCCGAACGCGCAGCACGCGCTGCGCCAGGCCAAGCGCCTCGCCAAGAACCTGTGGGCCTCCCGCTGGGACAAGCCGCTCAAGGATTACAAGCACAAGAACCTGGGCGCCGTCGCCGGCTTCGGCGAATGGAAGGGCGTGGCGAACATCAACCTGCTTGGCCGCATCGGCCTCAAGGGCCCGCTGGCCTGGCTGGCACACCGTGGCTACCACGGCATGGCCATCCCCACCGTGGAGCGCAAGATCCGCGTGATCTCCGGCTGGATCTGGGCCTTCTTCCTGGGCCGCGACACCACGCAGCTGATGGATCTGGACAACCCGCGCGGCGCCTTCGTGGCCGCAGCGACGCCGGCCCCGAAGACTGCCGCTGCTCCCGTTGCCGGCACGCCTGCGGATGCTGCCAAGAACGACGCCGCGAAAAGTGGCACTGCCAAGAACGGCACTGCCAAGAACGACACCAAGGAAGCTGTTCCGGCCGACTCCAAGTAGCCTGATCCGAGCCTTCGACGGCGGCCGTTCCCCTCAGGGGGAGCGGCCGCCGTTTTCGTGGCGGGCAGCCGCCCCCAGGACGCCGGGAGCGGACCGGAGCGCGGGACCCCCGCCTAGACTGGCTCCATGACAGCTGAAAAGGACCTGCACGCCCTCCTGGCCACCATGCACCCCGAACTGCGCGAGGGCGAATACGTCTACGCCCTGTGGCCGCACGGCAAGCCCCTGGCCGGGGCCATTGCGGCCGCCGTCCGTGAGGCGGAAGGGCTGACCGTCGTGCTGCCGCGGCACGAAGCGGACAGCCTGGGGCTCTCCTACGACTTCGTCGCGGCCTGGATCACGCTCCAGGTGCACTCTTCGCTTGAGGCGATCGGCCTCACGGCAGCCGTCAGCGCGGCCCTGACCGAGGCGAAGATCAGCTGCAACGTCCTGGCCGGCTTCCACCATGACCACCTGCTGGTGCCGGTGGCGGACACCGAACGGGCGCTGGAGGTACTGCACGAGCTCGTCGCGGCCAAGGGGGTGCACAAACCGGCACCGGAACTCGTGCTGCGCAGCGAGGAACCGGCGGACCGTCCCGCCATCCTCGCCCTCACCGCCGCCGCGTTTGCCATCTCGCCCGCCACCGGAGAGCACATCGACGGCGAACCCGAGGAAGTGAAGCTGCTGGCGCGGTTGTTCGAGTGCCAGGAATACCTGCCGGCGTTCAGCATCGTGGCCGAACTCGCCGGCGAAATCGTGGGGCATGTGATCAGCACCCGCGGATGGGTGGACGGTCTGGAGCTGCTCGGCCTCGGGCCGATCGGGGTGGTGCCGCGGCTGCAGCGCCACGGCATCGGCACCGCGCTCATGAACGAGACCGTGGCGCGGGCTAACACCGCGGGGGAGCGGGGGATAGCCCTGCTGGGCAGCCCCGAGTATTACTCCCGGTTCGGCTTTGTTCCGTCCACCTCGCTCGGGGTGGCGCCGCCGGAGGCAGGCTGGGCCGCGCACTTCCAGTTGCTGCCGCTCGCCGTCTGGCCCGGCGGCGTGAGCGGCACCTTCCGCTATGCGGATCCTTTCGCGGGCTGATCCGCCCGGCGACGGGATACCATTGACCGGGCGCCCCAGTAGCCCAATTGGCAGAGGCAGCGGACTTAAAATCCGCGTGTTGTGGGTTCGAGTCCCACCTGGGGCACTGAGCTGTGCGCCGCCCTGCGGCGCCCGACAGCCGGGTGGCCCTGACCCCCGGCGTTCCCAGGCCCCTCGCACGGGCTTGTCTCCCACGCACGTGCTTGCCCTCGGGGCCGCCTGACCCGGGCAGCCGTTCCGGGCCGTCGCCCCCGACAAAACAGCCGCCGCAAACCGTCCAGATTTCCTCTATGCAACGAGTGTTATAAGGATGTGACCGTAGTCACTTATTTTCACGTCGAAATTGCACTAGCTTGAAGTGGAATCAGGAACACCTGATCTTTCGCGTCAAAGGCCGTTCGCACCTTTAGATCGAGGAGCTTGTACATGACTTCACTCCCCCGGGTTGCGCCCCGCGTCGCTAAGCTCACCGTGCTTAGCCTCGGCGTCGCCCTTTTGGCTACGGCTTGTGGCGGTTCACCCGCCCCGAGTTCGTCGGGATCCAGCTCAGCCGCGGCCGCGGGAATCGCGTGCCCGGCACCCAGCGCCACCGGTGGCGGTACCAGCGCCGCCGGCGAAACGGGCACTGTGCCCGCCTCGGCCACCACCACCCCCACGCCCCTGAAGATCGGCTCGCTCCTGCCGACGACGGGTTCGCTGGCCTTCCTCGGCCCGCCCGAAATTGCAGGTGTCAACCTCGGCATCAAGGAGGTCAACGATGCCGGCGGCGTCCTGGGCAAGCCGGTAGAGGTCATCCACCGTGACTCCGGCGACACCAAGACCGACATCGCCACCCAGTCCACCACGGCACTGCTCGGACAGGGCGTCAGCGCAATCGTCGGCGCCGCCTCCTCGGGTGTCTCCAAGACCGTGATCAACCAGATCACCGGTGCAGGCGTCGTCCAGTTCTCCCCGGCCAACACCTCCCCGGACTTCACGGCGTGGGATGACAAGGGCCTCTACTGGCGCACCGCCCCCTCGGACGTGCTCCAGGGCAAGGTCCTCGGCAACTACATGGCCACCTGTGGCGCCCAGACGGTCGGCATGATCGTCCTGAACGACGCCTACGGAACCGGCCTTGCTAAGAACGTCCAGGCAGCTTTCGAGGCGGCCGGCGGCAAGGTTGTTGCCCAGGAGCTGTTCAATGAAGGCGATTCCCAGTTCAGCAGCCAGGTGGACAAGGTTCTGGCCGCCAAGCCGGATGCCATTGCCCTGATCACCTTCGACCAGGCCAAGAGCATCGTTCCGCTGATGACGGGCAAGGGCGTCAAGCCGACCCAGATCTTCATGGTGGACGGCAACATGTCCGATTACAGCAAGGACTTCCAGGCAGGAACCCTGAAGGGCGCCCAGGGCACCATCCCGGGCACCTTCGCCAAGGAGGACTTCAAGAAGAAGCTCCTGGCGATTGACCCGGCGCTGAAGGACTACAGCTACTCCGGCGAGTCCTACGACGCAGTGAACCTGATCGCACTGGCCGCCGAGGCCGCCAAGAGCACCAAGGGCACCGACATCGCAGCCCAGCTCAAGGCAGTCTCTGAAGGTGGGGAGAAGTGCAACACCTTCCCGAGCTGCGTCACCCTGCTCCGCAACGGTAAGGACATCGACTACGACGGCCAGTCCGGCCCCGTAACGTTCTCCGACGCCGGCGACCCGACGGAAGCCTACATTGGCATCTACGAGTACCAGGATGACAACACCTACAAGCCGGTCAAGGAAGAATTCGGCAAGCTGTAAGCCGCTTCCCCTCGACTAACAGAAGACCCCCGTCCAGTCCGGACGGGGGTCTTTTGCGTGCGGGGGAGCGGGGGTGGAGCGTCAGGACCGCGGAAACGGACGCGGCTGCGGAAACGGATTTGCGCTGCGGATTCGGACAGGGGCGGCGCGGATCCGAGGTGCGCCGGTCCGGAGCCGGTGCGGAAACAGGACACGAGGACGCCAGGAGGGGCCGGCGTCGTGGTGTCGACATCCGAGGTGCATTGGCAGCCACGAGGTGCGGGGAAGGGCTGCCGTGGCCGTGCGGCGGCTGCGGAACCGGATTTGCGCTGCGGATTCGGACGAGGGCGGCGCGGATCCGAGGTGCGCCGGTCCGAAACCGCCGCGAAAACGTGGCTCAAACGAAGAGTGACGGGGGCAGAGCAAGCGGCTGCGGGGGCGGCCGGAGGCGACTGGAGATGCCGTGGGGCCCCGGACTGTTTTAGCAGGCACCGGGCACGCAGAAGGGCCGCCACCGGCTGGTGACGGCCCCTGTGGGGATACTGCCCGAAGCGCTATTCGACAGTGTCTGCGAGCGTCCCCAGGTAGAGCTGGATGACCTTGGGATCCTTCATGAGCTCCCGGCCAGTACCGGTGTACGCGTCCTTGCCCTGGTCCAGCACGTAGGCGCGGTCGCAGATCTGCAGGCAGCGGCGCGCGTTTTGTTCCACCATGATGACGGAGACGCCGGCCCGGTTGATCTCGTGGACCCGGAGGAAGGTCTCATCCTGCTTGACAGGGGAGAGGCCCGCGGAGGGCTCATCGAGCAGCAGAACGGCCGGGTCCATCATGAGGGCCCGTCCCATGGCGACCATCTGGCGTTCGCCGCCGGAGAGCGAGCCGGCACGCTGGGCGCGCCGTTTGGCGAGCTCCGGGAACAGTTCGGAGACAAAGTCGAACCGTTTGGCGAAGTCCTTGGGCCGCTGGAACATGCCCATCTGCATGTTTTCCTCGATGGTCAGGGCGGCGAACACGTTGTTGTTCTGCGGAACGAAGCCGACGCCCTTGCTGACCAGCTTGTTGGCCTTGAGCCCGGTGATGTCCTGCCCGCGGACCACCACCGAGCCGGAGTGGACCTTGACCAGGCCAAACATGGCCTTCAGTAGCGTGGACTTGCCGGCGCCGTTGGGGCCGATGATGCCGATCAGCTCACCCTTGCGGGCCTCGATGCTGCAGCCGTTGAGGATATTGACGCCGGGGATGTAACCAGCCACCAGATCGGTGACCTTCACGACCGAGTCGCCATCGAAGGCGGGCTGGGCGGCCGGTGCCGCGCTGGTGGCGCTCATTCTTTGTCCTTCTCTGTGCGGTTTGGCTCTTGGGCGCGGTTCGGCTCTCCGGCGCTGCGGCGGCCGCGCGTTGTCCCGTTCGCCGCCTCCTCCGCCTCGGTGGTGAGGACGTCGGCGGAGATGATGCCGGCGTTTTCAGTGCCGACAATCGATTCCTCGTCGGCGACCAGCTCCGCGGCCAGTTCCTTGATGCCCTCGGCGTCGCCGAGATCCACGTCGTGGTGGGCGCCGAGATAGGCGTCGATCACGGCGGGGTTCTTCATGACTTCGGCGGGAGGCCCTTCGGCCACGATCTTGCCCTCTGCCATCACCACCACCCAGTCGGCGATGTGGCGGACCATGTTCATGTCGTGCTCGACGAACAAGACGGTCATGCCCTCGGCCTTGAGGTTCTTGATGTGGTCCAGCAGCGACTGCGTCAGCGCCGGGTTGACGCCGGCCATCGGCTCGTCGAGCATGACCAGCTTGGGCCGCACCATGAGGGAGCGGGCCATTTCCAGCAGCTTCCGCTGCCCGCCGGACAGCGACGCCGCGTAGTCGTCCCTCTTGGCGTCCAGTTTGAACTTCTCCAGCAGCACGTTGGCTTCCTGGGTGATCTTCTTTTCCTGGCCGCCCCAGATGCCCTTGAACAAAGCCTTGGACAGCCGTTCCCCGGACTGGCTGGAGGCGCCGAGGCGCATGTTCTCCATGACGGTGAGCTTGCCCATGACCTTGGTGAGCTGGAACGTGCGCACCATCCCCATCCGGGCAACCTTGTACGAGGAGACGCCGGCGATGTTGTTGCCCTCGAACTGCCAGGTACCCGAGTTCGGGGTATCGAATCCCGTCAGCAGGTTGAACAAGGTGGTCTTGCCGGCGCCGTTGGGGCCGATCAGCGCGGTGATCTTGTGCCGCGGGATCTCGAGGTACTGGACGTCGACGGCGTTGATGCCGCCGAAGGTGCGGGTGACGTTTTCTGCCACCACGATCGGATCACGCTTCTTGCAACCGGGCGCGATCTCGCCGGCGGCGATCGGACGGTTGTCCGTCATGTAGTCGATCTCTTCCGACGTGCGGGGTTCGTCCCGTGACTCTTCGCTTGGAATGCTCATGCGAATGCCAGCTCCTTCTTATTGCCGAGAACGCCCTGGGGCCTGAAGATCATCAGCAGCATGAGCGCCACGCCGACCAGGATGTAACGCAGCTGCCCGGCCTGGACCGTGTTCAGCCACGTGATGGTGCCGGACTCGATCAGGCCGTAGAGGATGCCCTGGGTGAGCGAGAGCACCACCCAGAAGATCATCGCGCCGACCACCGGGCCGAGCACAGTGCCGAGCCCGCCGAGCAGCAGGCAGGTGTAGAGGAAGAACGTCAATTCCGTGCCGTAGTTGGCCGGCTGCACCGCGCCGCGGGGAATCGTGAAGATCATGCCTGCCAGGGCACCGAGCGCGCCGCCGATGATCAGGGACTGCATCTTGTAGGCGTACACGTTCTTGCCGAGCGAGCGGACGGCGTTCTCGTCCTCGCGGATGCCCTTGAGTACCCGGCCCCAGGGGCTGCGCATCAGCAGCCAGACCAGGGTGCAGAAGAAGGCCACGACTGCCCAGGCGACCACCCGGATGAAGAAGTCGCGGTTGTTCATGCCAACGTAGGTCCCCGGCGGGAAAGGGTTCATGGCGTAGAAATCGCCCTCAAAGGCGGCCAGGCCGTTGGCCGAGCCGGTGACGGCGGTCAGCTGGTTGGTCGTGACGATGTAGCGTACGATTTCGGCCGCCGCGATGGTCACGATGGCCAGGTAGTCCGCCCGCAGCCGCAGCGTCGGGATGCCCAGCAGCAGGGCGAAGATGGCGGAGGCGACGACGGCGATGAGCAGTCCGACGAAGAACGGCACATGGAACGTCAGGGTGGAGATGGCGAAGCCGTAGGCTCCCACTGCCATGAAGCCTGCCTGGCCGAAGTTGAGCAGGCCGGTGTAGCCGAAGTGAACCGCGAGGCCGAGGGTGGCCAGGGCGTAGGCAGCTGTCGTCGGGCTGAAAAGTTCGCCGGCGGCGCTGGAAAATATGAATCCGAAGTCCATGGCTGTCTCCTAACCCACGCGCTCTTTGCGGCCCAGAATGCCCTGAGGGCGGAACAAGAGGACAACAATCATGATGAACAACGCTCCCACGTATTTGAGGTCGGCTGCGAGGCCGAACACGGTGGTCAGCTCAACGAAGATGCCGACGATGATGGAACCGACCAGGGCGCCCCAGACTGTGCCGAGGCCGCCGAGGGTGACGCTGGCGAAGATGAGCAGCAGGATTTGCGAGCCCATGTCGAAGGTGACGCCGGGACGGTAGTAGGCCCAGAGGATGCCGCCGAGGGCGGCGAGCATGCCGCCGACCACCCAGACGATCCGGATGACGGAGTCGACGTCGATGCCGGAGGCCGCGGCCAGCGCCGGGTTGTCGGCCACAGCACGGGTGGCCTTGCCGAGGCGGGTCTTGAGCAGGACGATCCCGAGGGCGGCGATCACGACGGCGCTGACGAGGAGGGACAAGAGGTTGTTGGGGGAGATGGAGATCGGGCCGATCAGGATTTCCACGCTCTGGGCGAACGGCAGTTGTTGGGTGGCGCCGCCGAAGTAGAACTGGATGATGTAGCGCACGGACAGGGCGAGGCCGATGCTGACGATCATCATCGGAACAAGTCCGGTTCCGCGGCGCCGCAGGGGTTTCCACAGGCCCGCGTCCTGGACGTAGCCGAACAATCCGCCGCCGATGACGGCCAGGATGACGGCCAGCCAGAACGGCAGGTGCATCTGGTTGAAGGCGAACACCAGCACCGCGCCGAGGGTGACCATTTCACCGTGGGCGAAGTTGGTCAGGCCGGTGGTGCCGAAGATCAGGGACAGGCCCACGGACGCGAGGGCGAGCAACAGGCCGAAGCTCAGGCCTGCCACCAGCCGGTTGAGCAGGTTTTGCATGAAATTCTGCTGCTCCACGACAATGCCCTTGCCAAACGTGAAGATCACCGAGAGGTTTGAGGTCTGGCTGAAGGTGACGTTGCGGGGGTTCTCCTGGCCCTCGGCCAGTTTGATGCCCTGCGGAAGCGTGGACTCATCGAGTTTGACCTCGTAGGTTCCCTGGGTGGGGACGCCGATGGTCCAGGCGCCGTTGGCCCCCGATTTCGTGGTTCCCGTGAAATCGCCGCTCGTGGCGGTGATGGTCACCCCGGGGATCGGTGCGCGGTCGTCGCCGCGCAGGAAGCCGCTGATGCTGTTCGTGAACTGGGTGGCCGACGGGGATGGTGTCGGCGAGGGGGTCGTGGCGCTGGACGCCGGGGCCACGATGAGCAGTAGCGCAGCCGTGGCTGCAAATACTGACCCCACAGCCCTCAATAGTCTGCCGCGCCGTCTCTGCGACAGGCCGCTCGTTGTGCTTCTCAAATTGAAAACCTCCACATGGGGGTGCTGTGGGTTGCGCCTTTGCAACCGTTGCGAACGGTCAGGGGACGAGCGTCTGGCAATACGATCATGTGTTGTGATGTCCGTCACCCTGTGTGGCCTATGCTACAGCCCGGGGGGCCCAAAGAATGCCGCCGCGAGCAGGGAGAACGTCGCGATCGGGTAACAACCGTGTAGCGCCGCCGACACCTTGCTGTAGCCCAGCTAAAGAAAACTTTTGTTGATTCCGAGTATGCCTAAACAGTGGCCTGCCCGGTCCCCAATTCGCCGGGCCGCCCGGGGCTGGCGCGGGCGGCCGGGCACGTCCGCTCCGGCCCGCGTCACCGCCACCCCCAAGCTTTTTCCAAGCCCGCCGGCGTTATGGTGCGAAGAGCGCCAGAACCCGAGTCCGTTCGTTCCGGAATCCGGCCGGCGCCGAAGGCAGGGGCCGATCGTGGAGGGCCGACTGATGAACCGGGTGGTCAAGCTGTGCCTCGCGGGTTCGCTTGTACTGGCGATCCTGGGCCTCCCGGCGCTCAGCCTGGGCCCCGAAACCGCTGGGGCGCAGGCCTGCGTTCCCTCCACGGAGGCACTCAGGGACCCCTATCCGGGGATCCAGGCGGCGGCGTCCAGCTTCGAGGCAGGCACCCTGGACGGGTTCGGCATTTCCGCGGCCGGGACGGGGAACGCCTCGGTGTCCACCGGGCTCTCGCGCTCCGGGAACTGTGCCGCCCTCCTGCACACCACCGCGGCGCCGGGCTCCATCGCCAGGCTGACGGTGGGCCTGACCCCCGGGACCACGGAGGCATATGCGGACGGCTGGTTCAACATCGCCGCCGAAGGAATGGCGGGAAACAATGTTCCCTACTTCCGGTTCTTTGCCGGCGGAGTCCGCGTCCTGGATGTTTTCCGGCAGAACATCTCCCATGAGCTCGTGCTCCGTACCTCGTCACCCGCAGGGTTCGCCTACACCACCTTGCGGCGGGACGTCCCGACTGACTCCTGGCACCGGCTCGTCATGCACGTGGTCCCCAACGGCCCCGGGACCAACGTCCAAATCTGGTGGGACGGGCGTTCGGTCTACGCCGGCACTGTCAGTATTTCCGCCACGACGCTCGACACGCTCCAGCTTGGCTCCGAACACGATCAGCAAATGGCCGACATCTATATCGACGACGTCATTGTCAACAGCGGCACGGGAACGCCGGCGCCGGTTCCCGGCCCGCTCCCGGAGCCGAAGGGGGACCCGTCGCAGCGGTTCGACGATTTCCACGGTGACGGACAGTCCGGCCTGCTCGCGGCCGGCACCGTCACGAGCCGCACTCTCACGAGCCGCGCCGGGAGGCCGGCGTCCGCGGACATGCTCGGCCTGAAAAACCCGCTGACCTAGATCACGGTTCGGTTGCGGCGGTCCCCGTGGGGAACTATCCCTCCCTGTCAGCCGTGGGAATTGGTAGCGTGACTATATAAAACCCTGTTTCGTCTAGTCCGCAACGCACTAGTCCGCATCGCACCGGAACATCACCCACCCCCTTATTTTGGAGGACACCCGCAATGGCACATGGCGGAAACCCGATCTTCAGCGGAAAGAATTTCCGCGAAGCCACCCAGGCACCGCCTGCCCCGCAGGCCCCATACGGTCAGAACCCATACGGTCAGAACCAGTATGGCCAGACCGCTTACGGCCAGGCCCCGGGCCAGGGCGGGTGGAATTCGGCCCAGCAGGGCATGACCCAGGAACAGCTCCAGGACCTGTACAACCGCCCGGCGGCCGGGCCGGCTGACATTGGCCGGATGACGTACGACGACGTCATCGTCAAGACCGCCGGGTGCCTCGGCATCCTGGTAGTCGGCGCCGCAGTGGCGCTCGCCGTCCCGCAGGGCACCGGATCCATGCTGATGATCCTCGGAGCCCTCGGCGGCTTCGCCCTCGCAATGGTCAACACCTTCAAGAAGCAGCCGTCGCCCGGACTGATCCTGGCCTACGCCCTGCTCGAAGGATTCTTCCTCGGCGGCCTGACCCGCATCCTCGACAACCTGTTCCCGGGAGTCGGCATCCAGGCCGTCGTCGGGACGCTGTCCGTCTTCGCCGTGACGCTGGTGCTATTCAAGAGCGGCAAGGTCCGGGCGACGCCCAAGCTCATGCGGTTCTTCATGATCGCACTGATCGGCTATGCGGTGTTCGCGCTCATCAACCTCTTCATGATGATGACCGGGGCCGTGACCACGCCGTTCGGACTGAGCACCAGCGTGGAGATCATGGGCATCCCGCTCGGCGTCTTCATCGGCTTCCTGGCGATTGGCCTGGCCGCCTTCTCCCTGATCATGGACTTCACGTCCATCGAGGCGGCCATCAGCGCCGGCGCCCCGCAGCGATTCTCCTGGACCGCTGCCTTCGGCCTCACGGTCACGCTGGTCTGGCTCTACGTCGAGATCATCCGACTCCTGGCCATCCTCCGCGGCGACGAGTAGCCGGCGTCGTTCCTGAACGACCCTGATTTCCCGCGAGGAGCCCCGCCCAACGGCGGGGCTCCTCGTGTTTGCGGCGACGGGAACCTGCTGCAGCCCATCAGCTGCAACGCCTCAGCTGAGCCGCTCGAACACAACCGCCATGCCCTGGCCGCCGCCGACGCACAGCGTGGCCAGGCCGAGGGAGGCATCGCGGGCGCGGAGCCCGTTGAGCAGCGTGGTGGTCATGCGTGCGCCGGTCATCCCGAAGGGGTGGCCGAGCGCGATGGCGCCGCCGTGGATATTGAGCTTCTCCGGATCGATGCCGAGCTCCCGGGCGCTGGCCACCACCTGGACCGCGAAGGCCTCGTTGAGCTCCACGAGGTCGATGTCCCCGATGCCCAGCCCGGCGATCGTGAGCGCCCGGCGGGTCGCTTCCACCGGTCCCATGCCCATCAACTCCGGGGACAGGGCGCTGACACCGGTGGAGACGATCCGGGCTAGCGGTTCGAGACCCAGTTCGCGGGCGCGCGAGTCACTCATGACCACGACGGCGGCGGCCCCGTCATTGAGCGGGCACGCGTTCCCGGCCGTCACAGTGCCGCTACTGCGGAAGACGGGCTGCAGGGCACCGACCGCCTCTGCTGTCACCCCGGCACGCGGTGAATCGTCGCGGTCCACCACCGAGCCGTCGGCACGGGTGTAGGGCGTGATTTCGCGGGCGTAGAACCCGGAGGCGATGGCTGCCTCGGCCCGGTTCTGGCTGAGCACCGCCCAGTCGTCCTGCTCGGCGCGGGTGATGCCGTAGCTTGTGGCGACGTTCTCCGCCGTCTGGCCCATGGCGATGTACACGTCCGGCATCCGGCCGCCCAGCCGCGGGTCGGTCCACGGCGTGTTGGCGGCCGCGCGGGCCTCGGTGCGTTTCCGGGCCGCCTCGAAGCGCGGATTGTGCGTGCTGGCGTCGGTCTCGCCGGCGCCGGCCCAGTCCCGGTAGCGCGACACTGCCTCCACCCCGGCGGCCACGAACGCCTGGCCTTCGCCGGCCTTGATGGCGTGGAAGGCCATCCGGAGCGTCTGCAGGCTGGAGGCACAAAAACGGTTGATGGTGGCGGCCGGAACGTTGTCCAGCCCGGCCAGGATGCTGACCACCCGGGCCATGTTGGAGCCGGCCTCACCGCTTGGCTCGGCGCACCCCAGATAGATGTCGTCCAGGCCGCGGCCTGGCCCGGCGGCGGCGTCGAACGCAGGAATCCCGGCGAGGGCCGCTGTGATCATGGCCGCGGCGAGATCGTCGGGACGTTCGTCTTTCAGGGATCCTTTGAAGGCGCGGCCGATCGGGCTCCGGGCGGTAGAAACGATGACAGCTTCTGGCATGCGCCCAGACTACGCCCCGCCTAGGCCAGGCGCATGGCTCCGGCCGCGGGGCTGACGCTGAAGATCTCCGGCGCGGCATACCCGGCCCGGGCGAAGGCACGTTCGACGGCGGAGCGAACCTGCTGCGCCGATCCCGCCGGGGTCAGGACGATCGCGGAGCCGCCGAAGCCGCCGCCAGTCATGCGGGCGCCGACCGCGCCGGCCGACCGCGCCGTGTCCACGGCAAGGTCCAGCTCCGCGCAGGAGATCTCGAAGTCATCGCGCATCGAGGCATGGGACGCGTCGAGCAGGGGGCCGATGGCGGCCGGGCCCCGGGTGTCCAGCAGCTCCACCGTCTGCAGCACGCGCTGGTTCTCGGTGACCACATGCCGTAGCCGGCGGAAGGTCTCCTGGTCCAGAAGCCCGCTGGCCTCCCCGAGATCCTCGAACCCGACGTCGCGCAGCGCCCGCACGCCAAGGACCTCGGCGGCGAGTTCGCACGATTCCCGCCGGGCCGCATACCCGCCGTCGGCGTGGGAATGGGAAACCCGGGTGTCGATAACCAGCAGCACCAGTCCCGCGGCGTCGGCGTCGAACGGCACCAGCCGGACACTCTGGTCCCGGCAGTCGAGGAAGACGGCGTGGCCGGCCGTGGCCCGGAGCGAGGCGGACTGGTCCATGATGCCGGTGGGCGCGCCGACGAAGTCGTTCTCCGCCCGCTGGGTGGCCAGGACCATGTCCTGCACGGAGAGGCCGGCGTCCATGAGCCCGTTCAGCGCCGAAATCACGGCGCATTCGATGGCATGGGAGGACGACAGGCCCGCCCCGCGCGGAACCTCGGAATCCAGGAGCAGGTCCACGCCGGGAACCTGGAGGCCCCGCTGCTGCAGGGCCCAGATGACCCCGAGCGGGTATTTTGTCCAGCCCCTGGCGCTGGCGCGGTCCAGCGAGCCGGTCTCCGCGGTGGTCAGCCCCTGGTTGCCGAACGTGGAGAGCATCCGCACGGTGGAATCCGGCCGGACTCGGACGGCAACCCGGGCCGCCCGATCGATGGCGAACGGCAGGACGAAGCCCTCGTTGTAATCGGTGTGCTCGCCGATGAGGTTAACCCGTCCCGGGGCCTGCCACACGCCGTCGGGCCGGGCGCCGAAGACCGTCTCAAACCGGGCGGCGAGCCCGCGGCTGTCCAGGGGTGGATTCATGGCCTGGCTCCTGCGCTGCTGGAAGTCATGGGTCCAAGGTATACGGGTTCGCGGGGTTGTTTGTGTGGTGCGGGCTGTACGGTGGTCACCATGGATCTCTCAGCGACACCCCCGGCATCCGGCACAGTATCCGCCGCCAATGACACGATGCGCAGGTACGCGTCCGGCCGGCAGTACGAGCTCCGGCGCGGCGACGCCCTGGCAGTCGTCACCGAACTCGCCGCCGGCCTGCGGCTCTACAGCCGCGGAGACACCGCCCTGACGGAAACCTACGGGGATGCCGACATTGCGCCCGGCGCCACCGGAATCACGCTGGCACCGTGGGCCAACCGGGTGGAGGACGGGGTCTGGCACCTCAACGGCAAGAAGCTGCAGCTGGACATCACCGAGGTCTCCCGCAATAACGCCAGCCACGGTCTGCTGCGGAACTCCTCCTACGATCTCGTGGACGAGGACGAGTTCTCCGTAACCCTGGAGGCGGCAGTCTTTCCGCAGCACGGCTACCCGTTTCTTCTGCGGCACCGGGTCCGCTATGAACTGGCCGAGGACCTGGGCCTGGTGGTGCGCCAAACCCTGATCAACGATTCCCAGTACCGCGCGCCGTTCGTGCTTGGTGCGCACCCGTACCTGCGGCTGGGCGACGTGCCCAGCGAGGACCTCACCGTGAGCGTCGACGCCCGGACCAGGCTGGTCGCCGACGACCGCCTCATCCCGCGCAGCAGTGAACCGGTCAGCGGCGACTTCGATCTGCGCGGCGGCCGGCCGGTAGGGACACTTGACCTCGATTCGGCCTACACGGACCTGGAGTTCGACGGCGGCGTCGCCCGGCACACGCTGCGCTCACCCGACGGGCGGACGGTGAGCCTGTGGCAGGACGCGAGCTGCGGGTACGTCCATGTCTTCGTGACGACGGAATTTCCGGGCCGGTCGAAGGCGGTCGCGATCGAGCCGATGACCGGTCCCGCCAACGCGTTCAACAGCGGCGAGGGACTGCGCTGGCTTGCGCCGGGGGAGCAGTTCTCCATGACCTGGGGCATCTCGGCCTCGCTGACGGCCGCTGCAGGCTGACCCGGCGGCCTGACCCCAGGAACGGCCCCCGGGCCGGTGCCTCGGCCGTCGACCGGTGTCTGGGCCGTCGCCCGGTGCTGATTGCTGGTTGCTGGTTTCCTATTGAACGTCGCCTACGGAATCATGGGGCTATGACGCCAGCTGAGGACGCCGCACCTGCCACAAGCCCCTCCTATTCCGCGGCTGGGACCGGCGCACGTGCCGGGGCCCGGGTATGGACCGACCGGGAGATCGACCAGGATATTCCCTACGGCGTGCGGATCGCCGCCGCCTGGGCGTGGCGCGGCGGGCTGATCCTGCTCGTGATCGGGTTGCTGGTCTGGCTGCTCAGCCACGTCAGCTTCCTCATCATCCCCGTCATGGTGGCCGCCCTCCTCTCGGGGCTCCTCAGCCCCGCAGTGCGCTGGATGGCCAACCGGCGCGTGCCCAAGGGGCTCGCCGTCGCCATCACTGTGCTCGGCTTCATCGGCCTCATCGTCGGTGCCCTGACCCTGGTCGGGCGCCAGCTCATGCAGGGCTTCGGCGAGCTGTGGTCCCAGGCGCTCGCGGGCGTGCAGCAGGTACAGACCTGGCTGTCGGAAGGCCCGCTGCACCTGACGGCCGCCCAGATCGACAAGTACATCGAGGACGCCACCGCTGCCCTGCAGAACAACAGCAGCAGCATCCTCAGCGGGGCTCTGACGTTCGGGAGCACCGCCGGGCACTTCGCCGCCGGCCTGGTCCTGGCGCTGTTCATCCTGATCTTCTTCCTGCTCGAAGGCGACAGAATCTGGGCCTTCCTGGTCAGGCTCATGCCCCGGAAGGCGCGCCGGGCCACGGACGGCGCGGGCCGCCGCGGCTGGACATCCATGGTCAGCTACGCACGCATCCAAATGTTCGTCGCCTTCGTGGACGCCGTGGGAATCGGCGTCGGCGCCGCCATCATCGGCGTGCCGCTCGCGCTGCCGCTGGGCGTGCTGGTCTTCCTCGGTTCGTTCATCCCGGTGGTCGGCGCGCTGTTCACCGGCGCGATCGCCGTGCTGCTGGCGCTGGTCGCCAACGGGCCCGTCAACGCCCTCATCATGCTGGCGATCGTGCTCGGCGTCCAGCAGCTCGAAAGCCACATCCTGCAGCCCCTCGTCATGGGCAAGGCCGTCTCCCTCCACCCCGTCGCCGTGATCCTGTCCGTCGCGGCCGGCTCCTACCTCGCCGGGATCCCCGGCGCATTGTTCTCCGTTCCGATCCTTGCCGTAGCAAACTCGTCGATTCGCTACATTGCGGGCAGAACGTGGGAACATGATGAAGTGTTGGCAACCGCGGGAGCCGGGGGCGGTCATGCCCCCGAACCCGGCGCAGACACCACCTTCACAGACGTCCACCTGCCGGGCGCAAACCCCGGCGGCGAGGGCGCCGCACCCAACAGCGGTGCTCCGGGCAGCGATGCCGGACGGGGCACCGACGCCTGATCCAAAGAAGGAGAACAGTTCGTGAATACCCTTGAGAGCCTGCCCGTCACGCTGGACGATGTCCTGGAGGCGCAGAAGCTGCTCGACGGGATTATTACGCGGACGCCCGTGGAATCATCGCGGGCCCTCGGCAGCACGGTCGGCGGCGAGGTCTTCCTCAAGTGCGAAAACCTGCAGCGCGCCGGCTCCTTCAAGGTCCGCGGCGCCTACGTGCGGATGGCCAAGCTCTCCGACGCCGAAAAGAAGCGCGGCGTCGTGGCGGCCTCTGCCGGAAACCACGCCCAGGGCGTGGCTGTCGCAGCCAAGAGCCTGGGCATCAAGGCCCGGATCTACATGCCGCTCGGCGTCGCACTGCCCAAGCTCGCCGCCACCCGCAGCCACGGCGCCGAGGTGGTGCTGCATGGCCACAACGTGGACGAGGCGCTGGCGGAAGCCAAGCGCTACGCCGATGAAAGCGGCGCCGTCTTTGTCCACCCCTTCGATGACGTCGACGTCGTCGCCGGCCAGGGGACGGTCGGGCTGGAGATCCTCGAACAGGTCCCCGACGTCGACACCATCCTGATGGGTGTCGGCGGCGGCGGACTCCTCGCGGGCGTTGCCGTCGCGGTGAAGGCGCGCGCCAAAGAACTCGGCCGCGAGATCCGCATCATCGGCGTCCAGGCTGAAAACGCCGCCGCCTACCCACCCTCGCTCGCCGCCGACGCCCTCGTCCCGCTCAAGAAGGTCTCCACCATGGCCGACGGCATCGCCGTGGGCCGGCCGGGCCAGCTGCCGTTCAGCATCATCCGCGAGCTCGTCGACGACGTCGTCACCGTCAGCGAAGACGCCCTGGCCCGGGCGCTGATCTTCCTGCTGGAGCGCGCCAAGATGGTGGTCGAACCTGCCGGGGCCGTCGGCGTCGCGGCGCTCATGGAAGGCAAGATCGAAAACCCCGGAACCGTTGCGGTGGTCCTCTCGGGCGGCAACATCGACCCCATGCTGATGCTCAAGGTCATCCAGCGCGGACTCTCCGCCGCCGGCCGGTACATGACCGTGCGGATGATGCTGGACGACCGTCCGGGCTCGCTGGCCACGATTGCCCGCATCATCGCCGAGAACGACGCCAACGTCACGGGCCTGGACCACACCAGGGTGGGCGGCTCCATCAGCATGGGCGACGTCTCCATCACCGTCAACCTGGAAACCAAGGGCCACGAGCACTGCAGCCAGGTCCTGGCGGCGCTGCGCGCCGAGGGTTTCCAGCCGATCGTGGTGCACTAGGGGCCATGGTGACGGACGCGTTTGGGGGCGGCGAGCCGCGGGAAGGGGAGAGCACCGCGGTGCGGGCCCGCCGGGGACTGCTGGTGGTCGGCTCCTTCGTGGTGCTGCTTTACCTGATCGAGATCCTCAACACCGCACTGTTCCACTCCCTGAACCGCACTTTCGGGCTGCGGCCGCGCAGCCTGGACGGGATCCTGGACATCCTGACCTTTCCGCTGCTGCACTCCAGCCTGGCCCACCTGATGTCCAACACGCTCCCGTTGATCATCTTCGGCTTCCTCGTGTTCCTCTCCGGGCGACGGGTGTTCATCACCGCACTGGCCGCCAGCTGGCTGGCATCCGGGCTCGTGGTGTGGCTCATCGGCGGCGCCAGCGTCACTGTGGGCGCCTCCGGGCTGGTGTTCGGGCTCTTCGCGTTCCTCCTGGTCCGCGGCTTCATCAACCGGAACTGGTGGCAGATCGCCCTGTCCGTGGTGTTGTTCATGGCCTACGGCGGCATCCTGTTCGGAATCCTGCCCACCGTGGCCAGTTTCGTCTCATGGCAGGCCCACCTGGGCGGGGCTATCGGCGGCATCACAGCCGCGCTGCTGCTGAGCACCAGGCGCCCCGGGGCGCTGTCCGCGGGACGCTGAATACCCCGGGAAGAGGACACCTCCCCAGGACTCCGGCCAAACCGGCCGGCCCCAACAGCCCCCGCCAACGGGCGGAAAAAAACAACGCCGGCCTCCCCGCGAGGGGAGACCGGCGTCGCTGTTATGTCGCTGGTGTCAGCCGGCGTACGGCTTGGCGGAGATGATCTCCACCGTGATGTCCTTGCCGTTCGGGGCGGTGTAGCTGAGCTTGTCGCCCTCCTTGTGTCCGACGATGGCCGCGCCGAGGGGGGACTTCTCGCTGAAGACATCCAGGTCCGAGTCGCCGGCAATTTCACGGGAGCCGAGCAGGAAGCTCTCCTCGTCGCCGGCAATCCTGGCCACGACGATCATGCCGGGCTCCACGATGCCGTCGTCGGCCGGGGCCTCCCCGACGTGGGCGTCCCGGAGGAGGGCCGTGAGCTGGCGGATGCGGGCCTCGATCTTGCCCTGCTCCTCCTTGGCAGCGTGGTAGCCACCGTTCTCCTTGAGGTCGCCCTCCTGGCGCGCCGCTTCGATCTTCTGGACGATTTCTGCCCGGCCGGGGCCGGAAAGGTTGTCCAGCTCTGCCTTCAGGCGGTCAAAAGCTTCCTGGGTAAGCCAAGCCGCAGTTGCGCTGTTGGTGGTAGACACGGACTTCTCCTTTGGGTGGTCATACAAGCAAAGACCCCGCCACGGTGGCCACTTTTATGACGCAGTAACCAGCTCAGCGGGGGAAAGGTATTGATCCATTGTAGTCAATCCTGTGGATAAACCAAAGAGGACTGCGGCGTGGATCACACGGTGTCCCAAGCAGCCTCGGACGGCATCACTGCGTGCGCGGCCCGGCACTTGCCGCGGCCTGTGGTCCCGTTATTGTCCGGCGTCGGGAATCCAGCAGCTGTCCACGACGGCGGAGACCGCCTGGGATTCCGTGCGCAGCTGGGTGCGGTGGGCTGTGGTGCGTCCGCCGTCCGTGCCGGCATCGGCCGCGTTCGGCCCGATGTCCACAACCTTCCAGCCAACAATCGCGAACTTCGAGTCCATGG
Source organism: Arthrobacter sp. 10N44_2 (assembly GCF_056394385.1). NCBI lineage: Bacteria > Bacillati > Actinomycetota > Actinomycetes > Micrococcales > Micrococcaceae > Arthrobacter > Arthrobacter sp. 10N44_2. The sequence goes on from NZ_JBFTHT010000005.1 coordinate 120,626, forward strand.
CCTTCACAGCGCATTTCGCCTCCGCTGCCGGGTCCTTCGTGACCTGGAAGTCGATTTCCGTGACCGTGGCGTCGGGGGTGCTGTAGCCGACATCCTTGTAGCTGACACCGCCGATGGCCGCCGACGTCGAGACCCAGGCCAGAAAGGCAATGCCCACGGCGAGGGCGGCGATCAGGATATTGCGTTTGACCTTGCGGGACAGCGCGCGCTTTTGGCCGCCGTAACGATTGGATAGGCTGTTAGGTGCCGGCGCGGCAGGCTGGTCCTCGGAAGTCACCAGTCCAGTTTAGTGTGGATCGGACCGGGATATTTCCGGCTGGCCGCACAGACCAAGCCGCACACCAACAGACGCACCCAACAGGGCAGCACAGCAGAAAGAGGAGCCGTCCCACGATGACAGCATCCCCCAGCCCGTCAGCACCGCTTCGTCTGCTGGCGGTCCATGCTCATCCCGACGACGAATCCAGCAAGGGTGCCGCCACGATGGCGATGTATGCTGCCGCCGGCGTGGACGTCCTGGTGGCCACGTGCACCGACGGCTCCCGCGGCGACATCCAGAACCCCGCGATGGAGGGGCAACCGCACCCCAAACGCGACATGGCAGGGGCACGCCGGCTGGAGATGGACGCCGCCGCGAACGTCCTCGGCATCCGGCAGCGCTGGCTCGGCTTCGTCGATTCCGGGCTGCCCGAGGGCGACCCCCTGCCAGCCCTGCCGCCCGGGTGCTTCGCCCTGCAGCCGCTGGAGCGGGCGGCCGCGCCGCTGGTCCGGCTGGTCCGGGACTTCAAGCCCCACGTAATCCTCAGCTATGACGAGAACGGCGGCTACCCGCACCCGGACCACATCATGGCGCACCGGGTGGCCGTCGAGGCCTTCGCGGCGGCCGGCGATCCTGCCCGGTATCCGGACGCCGGGGAACCCTGGGAGCCCAGCAAGCTCTACTACGACCGCGCCTTCAGCCCGGACCGTTTCCGTGCCCTCCACTCCGCGCTGGAGGAGGCCGGCCTGCAGTCCCCGTATGCCGAGCGGCTCGCTGCGTGGCTGGAAGCGGACGCCGAAGGGCATACCCCGCCGCCGCCGACGCACCCCACCACAACCCAGGTCCAGTGCGGCGATTTCTTCGAAGCCCGCGACGACGCACTCCGCTCGCACCGAACCCAGGTGGACCCGGAAGGATTCTTCTTCGCGGTCTCCTCGGCTATGCAGCGCAAGGTCTGGCCGTGGGAGGACTACTCCCTGATCGAATCCCGGATCCCCGTGGATCTGCCCGAAACGGACCTCTTCGCCGGGCTAAGATAGACACGAAAGGGCTCTTCTATCCAGTGTAGAAAAGATGCTGTAGACAAAGCACTGTAGAAAAGTCGCCGCAGAAAAAGACACCAGTTTCCACAGAAGGTTTTCCACCGTGCACTCCTTGCTCATCGCCCTGGCAACCACCCCGGCGCCGACCCCAACGCCGTCGCTGCGCCCGGGCCTGTCCGAGGACCAGGTCACCCCGGGTCTGCTGGGCTTCCTGCTGACAGCCTTCATCGTGGTGTTGACCGCGCTGCTGATCGTGGACATGGTGCGGCGTATCCGCCGGGTCCGCTACCGTGCCCAGGTGGAGGAAGAGCGTGCGGCCGCCGGGGAAGCATCCCAGGAACCAGGGGCCCCGGGCGGCGTATTCCCTGCCGACGGCGCTGCCTTCCGCGCTGACGGCACGGCCTTCCCCGCCGACGGCGGGGTTTCCCGGTCCGACGGCGCGGTTAACCGGCCGGAAGTCAACGGCGATGCGGGACCCGGAACCCGCTGACCGCGGATTCCCCAACCCGCCGTCCGGGGCATCGAATGCCCTGGCGGCGGAACCCTCTGCGTACCTGCGCCAGCACGCCGGCAACCCCGTGCACTGGCAGCCGTTCGGTGACGCGGCCTTCGCCGCCGCTGCCGCCCGGGACGTGCCGGTGTTCCTCTCAATCGGCTACGCGGCCTGCCACTGGTGCCACGTCATGGCCCATGAATCCTTTGAGGACCATGACACCGCCGACTACCTGAACGCCCACTTTGTCTCCATCAAGGTGGACCGGGAAGAGCGCCCCGACGTCGATGCCGTCTACATGACAGCGACGCAGGCGATCAGCGGCGAGGGCGGCTGGCCGATGTCCGTCTTCCTCCTGCCCGATGGCCGCGCCTTCCATGCCGGCACCTATTTCCCACCCCGGCCCATGCCGGGCCGTCCGTCCTTCCGGCAGGTCCTTGAAGCCGTGAGCGAAGCCTGGACGGAACGCCGCGGCGCCGTCGAGGCCAACGCGGCCACCCTGGCGCGCGGCATCGCCGCCTCCCAGCCGGCAGCCGCCCTGCGCCTCGACGGGCCGCCCGAACCCCTGGACGCGGCGCTCCTTGGCGAAGCCGTCACCGCCCTCTCCGGCGCCGAGGATCGGGCCCACGGCGGCTTCGGCGGCGCACCGAAGTTCCCGCCCGCGGCCGTGCTCGAATTCCTGATCCGTCACGCCGCAGTGCCCTCGGACAGCATGCCGCCGGCAACCGCTCCGGACACCGCTGGCCGGGACTCCGCGGGCCTGGAGACCGCGACGGCGGCCCGGGACATGGCCGGTCGGTGCCTGGCAGCAATGTCCCGCTCGGCGTTGTTCGACCAGCTCGACGGCGGCTTCGCGCGCTATTCGGTGACGGGAGACTGGTCCGTTCCGCACTTCGAGAAAATGCTCTACGACAACGCCCAGTTGCTGCGCGTCTATGTCCATTGGGTCCGGCTGGGCGGCACGCCGGAGTACCCGGCGGCCGAGGCCGCCGGGATTGCCGGGCTTACCGCCGACTGGCTCCTGGCCCGCCTCGGGCTGGCACCTGCGACGGGCCCGGCACCAGCCCCTGCGGCGGTCGCTGCGACGGGACCGGACACCGGGGTCGTGGCCCTGGCGTCGTCGCTGGACGCCGACACGGTCGTCGACGGCGTGCACGCCGAGGGGGCCAGCTACCTGTGGACTCCCGGCGGCCTGGAGTCGCTCCTGGGCCCGGCCGACGGCGCCGCCGTGGCGGCCCTCATGAACGTCCGAATGCCCGGAAGCGTGACCGCCGACGGTTCGCCGCTGCATCCGGGCCGGGAGATGTCCGGCGGGGACGCCGCGCTGTGGCAGCGGGTGCGCCCGCTGCTGGCGCAGGCGCGCAGGAACCGGCCCCAGCCCGGCCGGGATGACAAGGTGGTGGCGGGCTGGAACGGGCTGGCAGTCGCCGCCCTCGCCGACGCCGGCGCCGTCCTGGTACGCCCGGAGCTTGTGGCCGCGGCGGAGCGGATCGCGGACTATCTTGAGCGCGTGCACTGGCGGCCCGCGGCGGATGGCCCCGGCAGGCTTCTGCGCGTCTCCCATGACGGAGTGGCGGGCGGAATCGGCGGTTTGCTGGAGGACTACGCCTTCTGCGCCGAGGGGCTGTTCGCGCTCTATGCGGTTACCGGGCACACCCGCCGGTATGGGCTGGCCGAGGCCATTCTGGACGCCGCCTGCAGGCGGTTCGCGGCCGACGGCGGCCTGAGGGACGCTGCGGGGGAGTCCGCGCAGGTCACGGCCGCCCAGGGCGGCCGTGACGGCCTGGAACCGTTCGACGGCGCCACCCCCAGCGGCGCCGCCGCGCTGGCCGGTGCACTGCTGACCCACTCGGCCTTCTCCGGCTCGTCCGAACACCGCACCCTGGCGGCCAGCATCCTCGCCCTGTTGCTTCCTCCGCTTGCGGGCCAGGCGCCCCGCGCCGCCGGCTGGCTGCTCGCGACCGCCCAGGCCGCCCTCGCCGGTCCCATCGAGGCCGCCGTCGCCGGACCGGACACCCCGGAACGGGCCGTGCTGCACCGGGAGCTGCTGCTCTCGGCGAGCCCCGGGCTGGTGGTCGCGGTCCAGGACGACGGCGCCGCCCGGCCAATACCGCTGCTGCAGGGCCGCGGCGCGGGCCCGGACGGCGCCCCGCAGGTGTTCCTGTGCCGCGGCATGGTCTGCGGCCTCCCCTCGACTTCCGTCGAAGAAATGCGCGGGCAGCTGGCTAGGATGTCCTCATGACTGGTCAGGACGGCTTTGAGCTGGTGGTGTTCGATTGCGACGGTGTGCTGGTGGATTCCGAGGTGATCGCCATCCGGGTGGACCAGCGAGTGCTGGCCGATCTCGGCTGGGACCTGGAACTCGATGACATCGTGGAACGGTTCGTCGGAAAATCCGAGGCGCACTTTGTGGCCGCCGTGGAACAGCAGCTCGGGGTCCGGCTGGCCGACGGCTGGGACCGCGACTACGGTCGCTGGTACCAGGAGGCGTTTGAACGTGACCTCGAGGCCGTTGATGGCATCGAGGACGCCCTGGACCGGCTGTCCCTGCCGCACTGTGTCGCCTCCAGCGGCAGCCACGAAAAGATGCGCCGGACCCTGGGCAAGACCGGGCTGCTGCGCCGCTTCCAGGGCCGCATCTACAGCGCCACAGAGGTGGCCAACGGCAAACCCGCGCCGGACCTGTTCCTCCACGCCGCGGCGAGCCTGGGCACCGCTCCCGGGCGGTGCGCCGTCGTCGAGGACAGCGCCTACGGCGTCCAGGCCGCCCGGGCGGCGGGAATGCACGTCTTCGCGTATGCCGGCGGTGTCACCCCGGCTTCCCGATTGGCCGGTCCCGGAACCACCGTCTTTTCAGACATGCGGCTGCTGCCCGAGCTCATTGCGGCAGGGCATCCCGGCTGAGCCGGGGCCAGCTCCTGACGCCGGAATTCCCCACGATTGAAGCCGGCGCCCGGCGTGTCGGGCCGAACTGCCGGCGAGTCCCGGCGTCGCTGTCTCAAAGGTGGGGAGAATCAGCGCAGCCGGCGTCAGCCCAGGACCGCGATGGCAATGGCGATGTAGTGCGCGGCGAAGGCAAAGACCGTCAGCGCATGGAACAGTTCATGAAAGCCGAAGTGTTCGTAGCTGAAATTCGGCTTCTTCAGCGCATAGAACACGGCTCCCGTGATGTACAGGACCCCGCCGACGCAGATCAGCACCGCCGAGGCAGCGTTGGCGGCGAAAAAGTCCGGCAGATAGAACAGCGAGCCGCAGCCGAGTGCGATATAGATCGGCACGTAGAGCCACCGCGGGGCATTGGTCCACAGCAGGCGGAACAGCACACCGAGGATGGCCCCGGACCAGATCACCCAGAGCAGCACTTCGGCTTGCTGCCGGTCCAGCAGGGCCCAGGCGAGCGGCGTGTAGCTTCCGGCGATCACCAGCATGATGTTCGTGTGATCCAGCCGCTTCAGGACGATCTTCACGCGCGGTGACCAGTTCCCGCGGTGATAGACGGCACTGACGCCGAACAGCAGGACCCCGGTAACGGCATAGACGGCGCAGGCCACCTTCAGGTCCGGCGGCGCCAGGATCACCAGCACCAGCCCGGCGGCCAGTGCCAGCGGGGCGGTGACGGTGTGGATCCAGCCCCGCCATTTGGGCTTGATCATCAGCAGTTCAGCCAGGCGCACCGCGGCGTCGTCCACCGGGGTTGCCCGCTTCGCCGGAGGCTCCGGCCGGGGCTCCGGACTGTTGCTTTCCATGCCGTAATAGTAACCTACGCCCTAGTAAGTTACCGGTGAGTAACAAGCGGTCCGGGGCTGTCCTGTGACGGAGCTGCACCCGGCACGGCCCTCCGGCAGGTAGCCTAGGATGTGCACTGAACAAGTACCTCAAGGAAGCCAGGTGAATCTCCGGATGGAAATGCCCGGATTCCTCTACGGCTTTTACGAGCGCAAGCTCCAGCGCTCCCTCGATCCTGAACGGATCCCGCGCCACGTCGGCGTCATGGTCGACGGCAACCGGCGCTGGGCCCGCCAGTTCAACGCCCCCACGAGCCAGGGCCATCAGGCCGGCGCGGACAAGATCCACGAATTCCTCGGCTGGTGCCAGGAGCTGGGCATCAAGGTGGTCACCTTGTACATGCTCTCCACGGACAACATGAACCGCTCCGGCGAGGAACTCGACCTCCTGATGGGCATCATCGCCAACACCCTGGACCGGCTGGACGAGGACGCCAACATCTCGGTTCACGCCATGGGCGCCCCCGAGCTGCTGCCGGACTACCTCGCCGAGCGGCTGAACAACCTGACGGCGCGCACGCCCGCGCAGGAGAGGCTGCACGTCAACGTCGCCGTCGGCTACGGCGGACGGCGGGAGATCGTCGACGCCGTCCGGGAACTGCTGCACGACGCCGTCGCCCGGGGAGCGGACATTGGACAATTGGCCGATGAACTCACCGTGGATGACATCTCGCGCTTCCTCTACACCCGGGGCCAGCCGGATCCGGACCTGGTGATCCGGACCTCCGGGGAGCAGCGGCTGTCCGGATTCCTCATGTGGCAGAGCGCGTACAGTGAGTTCTACTTCTGCGAGGCCTTGTGGCCGGCGTTCCGCAAGGTGGATTTCCTGCGTGCCCTGCGCGACTACGCCGGCAGGCAGCGCCGCTTCGGCGCCTGAGCGGTTCACGCGGAGTTCACAAGACGGCAACAAGAATCGCCGAAAAATTATCGGACAAACCGGCCCCCGGAGACGTACGTTAATCCCATCGGCAGGCAATTCGCCGGCCGATCGGGGAGGCCAGTACATGGAGCGGATTTTCGCACCGGGTGTATGGGAGGCCGCGTCCGGCCTCCAGGCCGAGCCGCCTCACCAATAACAATTCCGGGCATTGCCCCGGGGCTGGAGTCGATGTGGCTATTTCTGAGCAACTGCCCGACGTCATTTCCGATCAGGGACAGAAAGCTACCTCTCGCGCCAAGCGAGCCACCTCAAAGACCGGTGCAGCGGATTCCGCGGCGGCCGGTCTTGCTGTTTCCGGGGAAGGAACAGGGAGCCGGGGCACGGCCCGCAGTTTCGTGATCGATACCTCCGTCCTGCTCTCCGATCCGCGGGCCCTCCTGCGCTTCGCCGAGCACGAGGTCATCCTGCCGATCGTTGTCATCACCGAGCTCGAAGGAAAGCGCCACGACCCAGAGCTGGGTTACTTTGCGCGCAAAGCCCTCCGGCTGCTCGATGACCTGCGGCTCGAGCACGGCGGCCTGGACCGTCCCATCCCGCTGGGCCCCGACGGCGGCACGCTCATGGTGGAGCTGAACCATATCTCCGCCGAGGTGCTGCCCGCCGGGTTCCGCGGGGTGGACAACGACAGCCGCATCCTCGCGGTGGCCAAGAACATGGCCAACGAGGGCCGCGACGTGACGGTGGTGTCAAAGGACCTGCCGATGCGCGTCAAGGCCTCGGCCATGGGGCTGCTGGCCGACGAGTACCGCAATGAACTCGTCAAGGACTCCGGCTGGACCGGCGTCGCCGAGCTCGACGCGGGCGAGGACGAGGTTGCCACCTTGTACGGGCACGAGCCGGTATTCATCCCGGCGGCGGCCGAGATGCCGACCAACACCGGGCTGGTCCTGCTGTCCAGCCGCGGCTCGGCCCTCGGACGGGTAGGGGCGGACAAACAGGTCAGGCTCGTGAAGGGCGACCGCGACGTCTTCGGACTCCACGGCCGCTCGGCCGAGCAACGGTTGGCGATCGACCTCCTGATGGACCCGTCGGTCGGCATCGTGTCCCTCGGCGGCCGGGCCGGCACGGGCAAGTCCGCACTGGCCCTGTGCGCCGGTCTCGAAGCCGTCCTGGAGCGCCGGGAGCACCGCAAGGTGATCGTCTTCCGCCCCCTGTACGCGGTGGGCGGCCAGGAACTCGGCTACCTGCCCGGGTCCGAAGCGGAAAAGATGAACCCGTGGGCGCAGGCGGTCTTTGACACCCTGGGCGCGCTGGTCAGCCAGGAAGTGGTGGAGGAAGTGATGGACCGGGGCATGCTTGAGGTCATGCCGCTGACGCACATCCGCGGACGCTCCCTGCACGACGCATTCGTGATCGTCGACGAGGCGCAGTCCCTGGAGAAGAATGTGCTGCTGACAGTGATGAGCCGGATCGGCCAGAACTCCAAGATCGTCCTGACGCACGACGTCGCCCAGCGGGACAACCTGCGGGTGGGACGGCACGACGGCGTGGCGGCCGTCGTCGAGACCCTGAAGGGACACCCGCTGTTCGGCCACATCACCCTCACCCGCTCGGAGCGCTCGCCGATCGCAGCCCTCGTGACGGAGCTGCTGGAGGGGGCGGAGATCTAGCCTCCCGAGGTTGGGGGCCGTGGTCCGGTTCGCCGGACCACGGCCCTTCGCTGTGGTTGGGTAACCGTGGTTGGATAACCGTGGTTGGGTTTGCCGTCGTTGGGTTCGCCGGGCAGCGGCGTCCCGCCGTCGCTTAGACACCTCCCGTCGCTGCGCTGCGGTCGCTGGGCGACCTTCGCTTCGCTTTGGTCGGCGATGCGCTCCTTAGCGGGACACCGCTGCCCCGCGATGGTGAGACGCCCACCAGCCGGGTCGCCGTCTTTCGTAGAGGAGCGCATCGCGGCGCATCGGATCCCCGGAGGTCGCCCAGCGACCGCAGCGGGTCCCATGCGTCGTGTCTAAGCGACGGCGAAAGGTGGCGGTCCGGCGAACCCAACCACGGCACCCGCAACCACCGCAACCCAGCGACGGGAAGCGACAGGAGGCGTCTGAGCGACGGCGGACGCCGCGGCCCCGCTGGGGCTATTGGTGGATGCCCAGGAATTTGGCCGTGGGTTCGTGGCCTTCTACCTCTAGCTGCCAGTCGGGGCGTTTGAAGGTGGCGGGGGTGAGTCGGACGTTTTGGACCCCCTGGGCCTTGCCGCCCCAGGCGGCGCGGGTGACGCCGTTGAGCTCGTAGCCGAGGGAGCGTGAGACGCCCAGGGACTGCTGGTTCCAGGCGGCGGCCTCGGATTCCGCCACTTCGGCGCCGAGCCAGTCGAAGGCGTAGAGGGCGACGGCGGCCCGCATTTCCTTGCCGAGGCCCTGGCCGTGCACGCTTTGCCGCAGCCAGGAGCCCGTGGTGACCGTCTTCAGCGTGGCGAAGTCTTTGGCCTCGACGTCCTGGCATCCGACGAATTCGTCCTCGTGCCAGATGCCGAGCAGGAGAGTCCAGTCCTGCGGTGTCATGTTCCCGCGGCACCGCCAGTACCACTGCGCCATGTTCGGGCCGAGCTCCTCAGCGGGGGATTCGGCCCAGGGCCTGCTGAAGGGGCTGCGGCCCGGCTCGTGCACGCCGCTCAGGGCGGCTGAGACCGCGGCCGGAATGTCCGCGTCGCGGATGGGGCGCAGCTGAAGACGCGGCGTGGTCAGGCTCAATCCGAAAGGGGGCCAGTAGTCGGCGGGTTCAGTCATCGGCGAAGCCTAGCGGTGCCGGCGGGCGGATGCGAGTCACGGCCGGGCTACTCCGCGGGGACGTCCCAGCTGATGTGGCGCCGGACGTCCGTGAGGTTCATCGATTCGGCCAGGAACAGGTCATCGAGCATGTATTCGTCGACGCCCAGGATGCGGAGCCAGTGCCCGTAACCGTCCTGCTCTGAGCCGGCCCCGGGCGCGCCCAGCCAGCGGCTCGCAACGCAGACGCCCGTGCCGGCGTCAATCCTCAGCAGTGTGCGTCCCGGACGGCATAGCGGGGCTCCGGGATCGGCGGGACGGTAGGAGAGGTTCGGGCTGACCGTCGATTCCAGGGCCGGCCGGCCCTCGTGGTCTACCTCCGTGATGGGGCCAAGCTCGACGGCGTTGGAGTTGGGGAACTCCAACGGGACGGGGGCGTTCCCCGCAAGCTCCACCGGGTCCAGGACGGCGGCGAACCTGCCGTTGCCGAACGACGGCTCGCCATAAGCTGCCTCCGGGCGGCGGCGCACCAGCCCGTCGTCGTCGTACACCGGCGTAACCAACTGCGGGGGTAGGAGCCAGGTCTTCCTCGTGGAGCTGATATAGAAGCCGCCGCGGGAGTCATTGATGCCGGTGGTGCTGCCGATGACCAGTCCGTCGGCAGTCTCCAGCCGCAAGGCACCGGGCCGGCGCAGCCACCCCCTGACGAGGTCGCCGGGGGAGGGGGCGGCCGGGGAAACCGCGGAAACCGTGAGCGGCCGGTCCAGGTACTCGAACCTCAGCGACTGCCACTTCCAGGGCGATGACCGGCACAGGTTCCGGAAGGCCGCGGCCTTCTCCGCCGGGCCGCGGGGCGCGTCCGGCCCGCGCCGGTTCGTGCTGTCCCATGCGGCCATATCCACAGTTTACGCGCGGGGACCGCCGGGCCGGACGAATATCAAGTAGCATCCGAGGGTGATCGAACGACTCGGCACCCTGGGCGCCGCCAACCCGCTGGCTTTCTGGCTTGCCCTGGCTGCGTGCGCGTATTTCTTCGTGATGGCCGTTCGGCTCACGGTCATTGACGTCCGGCACCACCTGCTCCCGGACAGGATCGTCTTTCCCTCCTATGGGATCGCCGGAGTCCTTCTGCTGGGCGCGGCGACCAGCCAGTTGCTTCCCGGCGGGCAGGACGTGGCCGGCACAGCCGACGCCGGGGCATTCGGCATTCCGGGGCTCCGTGTCCTGGCCGGCGGGGCAGCCCTCTGGCTTTTCTACTTTCTCCTGCACGCGGTATATCCGCCGGGAATGGGATTCGGCGACGTGAAACTCGCGGGCGTCTTGGGAATGTACCTGGGATTCCTGGGCTGGGGGCACGTCATGGCGGGGACCTTTGCGGCGTTCGTCCTCGGCGGGCTGTGGAGTCTCGGATTGCTCGCCGCACGGCGCGGGACGCTGCAGTCGGCCATTCCCTTCGGGCCCTTCATGCTGGCCGGCACGGCCGCCGCCATGCTGCTGCCGACCGCCGGATAGGCCGACTGCACGGCCATCCCGGCCTGCCGGAGCCGACCGGCTGGCACGCGGCAGGGGCGCCGCACCCCCAAAGGTTGCGGCGCCCCTGCTGGCACTCACCGGCTGCTGACGGGCCGTCTCCGGACCGTCAGTTTCCGGACCCTCAGCCGCGCAGGCGGGTGAGCTCGTCTTCGTGGCCGGACCCACCGGTGTTGCCGTGGGCTGAAAGCCCTTCGGGCCCCGTGGACTCTGCGGCGTCGGCGGCGTGGCGGGCTGCCGCCCGTTCCGCCTCGAGCCGCTCGGCTTCCTCGCCGCCGACTGCTTCGCCGCGGGCCACCATGCCGGCGGTGTCCGACAGGGGGATCTGCTTGAGGGTCAGGGCCAGAATCAGGGCGATGACCAGGAAGGGCAGCAGGTACCAGAAGACGGGGGCGAGCGAGTCCGCGTAGGCGTTGACAATCGCGTCCTTGAGCTGCGCCGGGAGCTGGCTGAGGACCTGGGGGTCCATCGTCCGGGTGGACTGCGACGCCTGCTCAGCGGACGCCCCGGCGCCGGTAAAGGCATTGGTCAGGGACTCGGAGAGCCGGGTGGTGAAGATGGAGCCGAACACCGCGACGCCCAGGGATGCGCCCACCTCGCGGAAGTAGTTGTTGGTGCTCGTGGCCGTGCCGATCTGGTCCGCCGGCACCGAGTTCTGGACCACCAGGACAATCACCTGCATGATCGAGCCCAGGCCGGCGCCAAAGACGAACAGCTGCACGCAGATGGCCCAGATGGGCGTGGCGGCCGTGAGTGTGGTCAACCACAGCATTGCCGCGATGGTCAGGGTGGCCCCGAGGATCGGGAACATCTTGTACTTGCCGGTCTTGGAAATGCGGATGCCGGAGAAGATGGCCATGCCCATGAGTCCCACCATCATGGGCAGCATCAGCAGGCCGGATTCGGCGGCGGAGGTCCCGGAGGACATCTGCAGGAAGGTCGGGACGAAGGCGATAGCCGCGAACATGCCCAGCCCGAGGGTGAAGCCGATGGCGGTGGAGTTCACGAAGATCCGGTTCTTGAACAGGCTCAACGGAATGATGGGGTCCTCCGCCCGGCGCTCCACCAGGATGAAGGCCGTAGCGGCGAGCACCAGCCCGGCGCCGAACGCCCACGTCAGCGGGGAATCCCAGCCTTCGTCCTTCTTGCCGCCGAAGTCGGTGAAGAAAATCAGGCACGTCGTGGCCGCGGAGAGCAGCAGCACGCCCAGGATGTCGATCCGCTTCTCGGCCTTCTTGTTCGGCAGCGTCAGGGTGAACCAGGCGATGGTGAACGCGGCGATGCCGATCGGGATGTTGATGTAGAAGGCCCATTCCCAGGTCAGGTGGTCCACGAAGAAACCGCCCAGCAGCGGTCCGGCGACGGCGGAGAGGCCGAAGATTGCGCCCAGCGGGCCCATGTACTTGCCGCGCTCCTTGGCCGGAACGATGTCGGCGATGATGGCCTGGGACAGGATCATCAGGCCGCCGCCGCCGAGGCCCTGGATGGCGCGGAAGACCACGAAGCCCCAGAAGTCGGTGGCGAGGGCGCACCCGACAGAGGCGAGGGTGAAGAGCCCGATGGCGATGAGGAACAGGTTCCGGCGGCCCAGGATGTCGCCGAACTTTCCATAGATGGGCATGACGATGGTGGTGGCGAGCAGGTAGGCAGTGGTAATCCAGGCCTGGTGTTCCACGCCGCCGAGCTTGCCGACGATCGTCGGCATGGCGGTGGAGACGATGGTCTGGTCAAGGCTGGAGAGCAGCATGCCCGCGATGAGGGCGGAGAAGATGATCCAGATGCGTTTCTGGGTCAGCAGCAGCGGCTCGGCTGCTGGCTTGGTGCTGACGGCGGCGCTCATTGCGCTCCTTCGGAAGGGTTGGGCTGGACTGTATTTGACTCGACTCCGTCGAAGTGGACTGTGTCGAACTGGGACATGGTGAACGGCAGGGAGAAGAGCGTGCGGGCTGCTGCAATGTTTTCCAGCAGCAAGTCCTTGTAGGGGCGGGCGTTGCCCTCGGAGAAGTAGTCGGCGCTGGTTTTCCTGGCGACGTTTCCGAGGAGGACCACGGCCATGCGGACTACGGGATGATCGGCAGGTACGCCTTCCCTGGCCGCGAGCAACCGGGCGAAGTCGGCCTCGCGTTCCTCGGTGGCGCCGATGATCTTCAGCATCAGTTGGGGTTCCTTCTTGATCACCCCGATCAGCTGGCGGGTCTCTTCCTCGGAGCCGCTCATCCGCTCGGACAGATCAAGGGACAGGCGCACGAGGTCGGCGAGGAGTGAGGCCGAGATTTCCCCGGCGGGCGAACCCGCGCCGCCCGCCATGAACCGGGCCACCACCTCTTCCGGAAAGTCGTCGTCGACGTGGCCCAGGATCGCATCTTCCTTGGCAGGGAAGTAGTTGAAGAAGGTCCGGCGGGAGATGCCCGCGCGCTCGCAGACTTCCTCCACGGTGTAGCCGCTGAGGCCGCGTTCGGCGGTCAGGGAACGCGCGACGGCGGTAATCGCCGCCCGTGTTGCGGCCCGCTTGCGCTCGCGGAGGCCGCCCGAAGTAATTGCACTGTTTCCCATGGAGTGTATTTTTGCACTTAATCATAAATAGTGCAAAAGATGCTTTGGGCTGTTGCCGGCAATAATGTCGCTGCCCGGCTGTAGCCTGCTCCTGTCCAGCCATACCGCTGGCAACAGGTGGCCCGCGACGAGGCAGAAGCGCCGTCGGGGCCGGAAATGGGGAAGCATGACAGATTCAGCCCTGACGCACGTGTACGTCCTCCTGGACCGTTCCGGGTCGATGAGCGCCATCGCCGATGACACTGTGGGCGGGTTTGCGGCGTTCATCCGCGAACAGCGGGCAGTGGCGGGCCGGTGCCGGCTGTCGCTGGCGCAGTTCGATGACACCTACGAGCGCGTCTACGCCTCGGTGGACATCCAGGACGTGCCGGCGCTGGACCTGCAGCCGCGGGGCAGCACCGCCCTGCACGACGCCATGGTCCGGCTGATCGGCGAAGCGGGTGCGGAACTGGCGGCCCTTCCGGAGGACGAGCGCCCCGGCACTGTGCTGGTGGCCGTGCTGACGGACGGCCACGAGAACTCCTCGCGCGAGGCCACGGGCGAGTTGGTCAAGGCCCTGGTCCAGCGGCAGCAGAGCCAGTGGGGCTGGCAGTTCACATATTTGGGCGCCAACCAGGACGCCGTATTGACCGCCGGCGGCCTCGGCATCCGCGCCGAAGACGCCCTGACCTATGCCGCCGGGAACGTCGATGCTGCCTTCTCCGTCCAGTCCGCCAAGACGCGGCGGTTGCGGGAGGCACGGATCGGCGGTGCCAGCATGGCGGATGCCGCGGCCGCGGCGGCGTACACGGCGCAGGAGCGGGAGGCCGCCGGCGGGGAACCGCCCAGGGTCTAAGTTCTGACCTGCGGTGCAGACATGCCGACGGCCGGCACCCTTCCAGGAAGGATGCCGGCCGGCGGCGGATGTTCTCTTCGGGGGCGGCGCCGCCCGGAGCCGTTAGGCCTTGTGCGGCGGGCGCGTCATGGACATGACGTCCAGTGCGGTGTCCAGCTGCTCTTCGGTCAGTTCGCCGCGCTCGAGGAAGCCCATGGAGACGACCGTCTCACGGATGGTCAGGCCCTCGGCCACGGCCTTTTTGGCGATCTTGGCGGCGTTCTCGTAGCCGATGAACTTGTTCAGCGGGGTCACAATCGACGGCGAGGCCTCGGCGAGGAAGCGGGCGCGCTCGACGTTCGCGGTGATGCCGTCGATCATCTTGTCGGCCATGACGCGGCTGGTGTTGGCCAGCAGGCGCACGGATTCAAGGAGGTTGGCGGCCATGACCGGGATGCCGACGTTGAGTTCGAAGGCGCCGTTGGTGCCGGACCACGCGATGGCGGTGTCATTGCCGATCACCTGTGCGCAGACCATGATGGAGGCTTCGCAGATGACGGGGTTGACCTTGCCCGGCATGATCGACGAGCCCGGCTGCAGGTCCGGGATGGCGATTTCGCCGAGGCCGGTGTTGGGGCCGGAGCCCATCCAGCGCAGGTCGTTGTTGATCTTCATGAAGGAAATCGCGATGTTGCGCAGCTGGCTGGACGCTTCGATGAGGCCGTCCCGGTTGGCCTGGGCCTCGAAGTGGTCGCGGGCCTCGGTCAGGGGCAGTCCGGTGTCGGCCGCCAGCAGTTCGATCACGCGCTCCGGGAATCCGGCCGGCGTGTTGATGCCGGTGCCCACGGCGGTGCCGCCAAGCGGGACCTCGGCGACGCGGGGGAGGGCGGCGTTGATGCGCTCGATGCCGTAGCGGACCTGCGCGGCGTAGCCGCCGAACTCCTGGCCCAGCGTGACGGGGGTGGCGTCCATGAGGTGCGTGCGGCCGGACTTCACGACGTCCTTGAATTCGGTGGCCTTGCGCTCCAGCGACTCCGCCAGGTAGCCGAGGGCCGGGATCAGATCGTTGATCAGGGCGGACGTGGCGGCGACGTGGACGGACGTGGGGAAGACGTCATTGGAGGACTGCGAGGCATTGACGTGGTCGTTCGGGTGCACAACTTTGTCGCTTCCGGCAGACGTGAGGGCCCGCGTGGCGAGCTCGGCGATGACCTCGTTGGTGTTCATGTTCGAGGACGTGCCGGAGCCGGTCTGGAAGACGTCAATCGGGAAGTCGCCGTCGTACTTGCCGGCCGCAACCTGGTCGGCTGCGTCGGCAATCGCCTGGGCGAGCTCGCCGTCGAGCACCCCCAGTTCTGCGTTTGCCTGGGCGGCGGCCTTCTTCACCCGTGCCAGGGCTTCGATGTGGGCGCGCTCCAGGGTCTTGCCGGAGATGGGGAAGTTCTCGACTGCCCGCTGCGTCTGTGCGCGGTACAGGGCGTTCACGGGAACGCGGACTTCGCCCATCGTGTCGTGTTCAATGCGGAACTCTTCGGTGTTCAACTCATCTGTGGAAGTCATGGGGCTAGCTTATTGGGAGTAGGAGTCCCACCGAAAACCGTGAGCAGGCTGCGACGGCCGGGCGCCGGGGTTTACAGCCTGCCGATGCTGGAAACGAGATCGGCCCGGCCGTCAGCCAGGCTGTAGGCGAGGCCGATCACGGCGGTGCGGCCGCTGTCGACTGCGCCCGAAATCACCCGGGAACTGTCCACCAGCCGCTGCGAGGTCTGCTTGACGTTCTCGACCACCATGTCGTTGACGTCGGTCTGATTGTTACGCAGCGAGGTCAACACGGACGGGGTGATCCGCTCCACCAGGCTGCGGATGAAACCGACCGGCATCTGGCCGGTTTCCACGGCGTTCTTGGTTGCGGTGACAGCACCACAACTGTCGTGCCCCAGGACGACGATCAGAGGGACGTCCAGTTCGCTGACGCTGTATTCCAGCGAGCCGAGGACGGCGTCGTCGATCACCTGGCCGGCGGTGCGAACCACAAAGGCGTCCCCGAGGCCGAGGTCGAAGATGATTTCGGCGGCAAGCCTGGAGTCGGCGCAACCGAAGATCACCGCGAAGGGGTGCTGGTTTTCAACCAGCGACGAGCGTCGCGACGCGTCCTGGTTGGGGTGTGAGGACGTGCCGGCGACAAAACGCTTGTTGCCTTCACGGAGACGCTGCCAGGCGAGTGCGGGAGTCAGATAAGTAGCCACGTGGCCACTTTACGGTGAAGGGCTGGCCGAAGGTGAAACTGTTGCGCTTGGCGCGCTGGACGATGCCCCGGCGGCCGGATTGCTTTCGAGCGACTTCACCACGGCGGTGGCCAGGGCGGAGAACTCCTCCAGCGTCGCGGATCCGGAGAGGATGACGGTGGTGCCGCGATCAGTCAGCACCATGGATTTCTCGCCCTTGCCGGTGTCGCGCAGTTCCCAGTCGCGGCCGCCGGCGTTGCGGGTGCCGGTCACGGGAGCGTTCTTGGTCTGCTGCAGGAGCCAGGTGGGGTTGGCTGTGCGGGTCTGCACGAGGGCGATGAAGGATTCCTTGGGCGTCAGGTAGCCGACTTCCCAGGCGGGGACGCCGCTGCCGGCGCCGGACTCCCAACGGGCGTAGTTGGCGCGGAATGTGTCGCCGGTATCGGCCGCCACGGGTGTGAATCCCGCCACACCCGCCGCGTTCTGCGCGGTGGCGCTGACATTGACGTTGGGCCGGTAACCGTCGGTCTTCGGAGACGGGTTCATGAGGACGATCGGCAGGAACGCGGCGATGCTCACCACCAGGGCGATGATCATGCCCATCACGGAGGCGTTGGCGCGTTTGGCCGCCGCGGCGGCGATGACGGGCTTCACGGGCGGCTGTCCGGAAGGGGCCGGGTCTGCCGCGGGGGAGCTGCCAGCCGGCGAACCGGGGGCGGCGGGGGAAGCGTCCTGCAATTCACTCACCCCTCTATAGTCGCGCATGTCCGGGCCGATCTCACATTCGCGGCGCAGCGGCCCCTCCGGCGGTGAAGTGCGTCACGCGCCGGTCATCCCATGACCTTCCGGGTCCGCCCCGACTATGATCAATATCAGACGAATCACCGCGACGGATCGATCCTGGCCGTACGGGTTCAACGACCGCCACTCGAAGAAGAGGTTCACGTGACACCAGCGCCCATGTCCCAGAAGTACTCCACGCTTTCCCCCTCGCTCGCCGTCGGGATCGATGAGCCTGACCGCAACCTCGCGCTGGAACTTGTCCGCGTCACGGAAGCCGCGGCCATCGCCGGCGGCCACTGGGTGGGTTTCGGCGACAAGAACAAGGCCGACGGCGCCGCCGTGGACGCCATGCGCTCCTTCCTGCAGACCGTGCACTTCAACGGCGTCGTTGTCATCGGTGAGGGCGAGAAGGACGAAGCCCCGATGCTGTTCAACGGCGAGCACGTCGGTGACGGCACCGGCCCCGAGTGCGACGTCGCCGTCGACCCCATCGACGGAACCCGGCTGACCGCCCTTGGCATCAACAATGCCCTGGCCGTCCTGGCCGTGGCCGAACGCGGCTCCATGTTCGATCCCTCCGCCGTGTTCTACATGGAAAAGCTCGTCACCGGCCCGGAAGCGGCCGACATGGTGGACCTGCGCCTGCCGGTCAAGCAGAACCTGCACCTGATCGCCAAGGCCAAGGGCGTCAAGGTCAACCAGCTCAACGTCATGATCCTGGACCGCGACCGGCACCGCCCCCTCGTGGAGGAAATCCGCGAAGCCGGCGCCCGCACGAAGTTCATCATGGACGGCGACGTCGCGGGGGCCATCGCCGCTGCGCGTGCCGGCACCGGAGTCGACGCCCTCATGGGCATCGGCGGAACCCCGGAAGGCATCGTCGCGGCCTGCGCCATCAAGTCCCTCGGCGGCGTCATCCAGGGCCGCCTGTGGCCCACGAGCGACGAAGAGAAGCAGAAGGCGATCGACGCCGGCCACGATCTGGAGCGCGTGCTCTCGACCAACGACCTCGTCTCCAGCGACAACTGCTACTTCGCGGCCACCGGCATCACCGACGGCGACCTCCTCAAGGGCGTCCGCTACTCCAAGGACAAGGTCCTTACCCAGTCCATCGTGATGCGCTCCAAGTCCGGCACGATCCGCTTTGTCGACGGCGAACACCAGGCCAGCAAGTGGGAAGGCTACGCCCGCAGGAGCTAGCACCTGAACGGCAACACTGAACTGCACAATAGAGCACAGCGAATCCCGGGCCGCCTCCGCGGTCCGGGATTCGTCGTCTTAAACCAGGTGCATGATGACGTGTCTATTGCGGTGGGGCGGCCGGGGCTCGTGGGATTAGATAGGGTGGAGCCATGACGTGGCTCGTAACTGGCGGTGCAGGATATATCGGTTCTCATGTGGTTTCCGCTTTGCGCGGTGCCCGGATTCAGCCGGTGGTGATTGACTCCCTCTCCAGCGGGCACCGTGAGTTCGTGCCGGCCGATGTGCCGTTCATCCATGGCAGCATCCTCGACGCCGACCTCGTGGCCCGCACGCTGCGGGAGCACGCGGTGACCGGGGTGATCCACCTGGCCGGTTTCAAGTACGCCGGGGTTTCCGTCCAGGAGCCGCTGCTGACTTATGAACAGAACGTCACGGGCACCGCGCAACTGCTCAAGGCCATGGAGCTCACCGGCGTCGACAAACTGGTGTTCTCCTCGTCCGCGGCCACCTACGGCACGCCCACCGGCGACATCGTCACCGAAGCGACGCCCACCAACCCGGAATCGCCCTACGGCGAGAGCAAACTCATCGGCGAGTGGCTGATCCGTGACCAGGGCAGGGCCCGGGGCCTGAGCCACACCTCGCTGCGGTATTTCAACGTGGTCGGCTCAGGTGCGCCCGAGCTTTACGACACCAGCCCCCACAACCTTTTCCCGATCGTGCTGCGGGCGCTCACGGCCGGTAAGACGCCGCGCATCAACGGCATCGACTACAACACGCCGGACGGAACTTGCGTGCGCGACTACGTGCACGTGGCGGACCTGGCCACCTCGCATGTGGCCGCCGCCCAGGCGCTCGAGGCGGGCAAGCCGCTGGAGCGGGTGTACAACCTCGGATCCGGGGACGGGCTGTCCGTGCGCCAGATCATGACGGCGATGGCCGACGTCACGGGGATCGATTTCGAACCCGAAATCGGTCCGCGGCGGGCAGGGGATCCGGACCGGATCGTGGCCGACGGCACGCTGGCCGCCCGCGATCTCGACTGGAAGATGCGGCACTCCGTGGAGCAGATGGTGGCCAGCGCCTACGACGCCCAGCGGCACGCCATTACGGCCAACTAACGCCCCCACCAACACCGGCCACCGGGAAACGGCGGCCCGGCCGGCCGGGGCGACCCGGTGGCCGGTGCCGCCTGCTGGGCCCTTAGCGGTTCGCGAGGGCCCGGGACCGGGCGCGCAGCTTCTTCGCGAGCTGGGCGCCTTTGCGGGCCAGCTGGTAGCTGCCGTAGCGCACCTTCCGGACCGGCAGGTCCCACGTTCCGGGATACGCGATCCCGCGGCCCCCGAACGACTTCTTGAACGCCGTGAACCCGGCCCATTTGTGGTCGGGCTGGTCCTCCGGCGCCACGCCCCAGAGATCCACGTGCTTGAGGCCCTTCGCCTGGGCGTCCGCGATCAAGGTGACAAGCAGGGGGATGCCCGCGCTGAGTTTGCGGTGGGTGTCGTCCAGGGCGGCGTGCGCGTAGGTCCGGGTGTCGGCCGAGTCGTAGGCCAGGGCTGCGGCGATGGGGTGGCCGTCGAGCTCCGCGATGAACAGCGTCGCCGCGCCGGCCGGCATCAGCGAGAGGGCCACCTGGGTCAGGTATTCGTCGCTTTGCGGCTTAAAGCCGTTGCGGGCGGCCGTCATGTGCAAGAACTCCAGGAGGACGGCGATCTCTGCCGGATCCTGGCTGGAGCGGAAGCTCACGCCCTTCTTGTGGATGTTGCGGAACAGGTTCCGGTTCGCCGGCTTCATATCCGCCAGGACGTCCTTGAAATCCCGGTCGAGGTCCACAATCCAGCTGAGCTCGGGCTGCTGGCTGGCCGGGGCCGGCTGCAGGCCACGGCTGCGGAGTACCGAGTCGGCCTCGGCGGCGGTGAATCCTGCGGTGACCGGCTCAACCCGGACAAACACCGCCCCGCTGGTCCGGGCGAGGTCCGTCAGGGCCGCCAGCGCGGCGTCGAACGCTGCCAGTGACTCGGCGACCGGGCCGTACGGGGAGTACAGCAGTTTACCGGCCGGATTGGATTCCTCCACCGCAAGGAAGCGCCACCCGGGCCCGGACTGTTCGTGGACGGTGCGTCCCAGCGAACGCTGGAACTGTGCCCACTGCGGGCTCTGCAGGAAATAATCCATGGTGTCAGGCTTCCAATGCGGTGGTGACGGCAAATGCCAGGGCGGGGCCGGTGGCGCCGGAGACGGCGTGGACATTGACCGGTGCCTCGGCGGCGGGCAGGAAGGCACTGGCGCCCCTTTCCAGCCGGAGCTCGCCCTTGGGGGAGTCGAGGCGGACGGAGCCGTGGGTGACAATGACGACGGCGGCACCGGACTGCGCCAACGGGACGGGCTCCGCGCCGGGCGCCACAACAATTCGCTGCAGCTGGAATTCCCGGAACGGCGGCCGGAAGAGTTCCTGGCCCAGCATGGTGGTCTCGGCGGGGAGCATGGGCACGTCGACGGCCTCGAACGCCACGGTCTTCAGCAGTTCCGGCACGTCGACGAATTTCGGCGTGAGCCCGCCCCGGAGCACGTTGTCCGAGGACGCCATGACCTCGATGCCGAGGCCGTGCAGGTAGGCATGGACATTGCCGGCCGGGAGGTACACGGCCTCACCGGGGGCGAGGGAAATCCGGTTCAGCAGCAGGGAAATCAGCACTCCCGGATCTCCGGGGTACCGGCCGTTCAGGCTCACCGCGGTGGACAGTTCCGCCTCGTGCCCGGCCATCGGGGCACCGGAGACGAGGGCCGCAACGATCGTCGCCGTCGCCTCGGCGACGTCCCCGCCGCCGGTGATGAGGCGTTCGAAGGCGGAGCGCAGGGCCGCGGGTTCGTCCGGCCGCGCCAGGTCCTCGAGCAGCAGCGGGACCAGCGGCGGCAGCTGCAGCCCGGCGAGCTCGAAGCACGCCGCCAGATGCTGGAAGACCGCACGGGATTCCGCGGCCGGCCGGAACCCGCAGAGGGCCTCGAACGGAGTCAGCGCGAAGATCATTTCGGGCTTGTGGTTATCGTCCTTGTAGTTGCGCTCCGCCGCGGCGGGGTCGACGCCGGCGGCTTCCTCGCGTGCGAAGCCCTCCCGGGCCTGGGCGAGCGTCGGGTGCACCTGCAGGGACAAGGGCGCCTCGGCCGCGAGGATTTTGAGCAGGAACGGCAGGCGCGGACCGAAAGCGGCCACGCTCGCGCTGCCCAGGCAATGTTCCGGATCCCCGGCGATCAGGGCGTCCAGCGGCAGCCGTCCGCCGTCGTGCGTTGCGGGTGCGTGCCGGCCGGCACCGCCGGGCGCCGGCGTCAGCGCGACGGACGGGGAGTCCGGGTGGGCGCCGATCCAAAGCTCCGCTTCAGGACCGCCGGAAGCCGGCCTGCCCAGCAGCCCGGCGATGGCCGTCGGGGAGCCCCAGGCGTAGGGCCGGAGGACGTTCTCAAGTTCGTACATGGCCTGGTCCCTGTCTGATCAATGAAATGTCTCGTCAAAGAAATGTGGTCGCACTGCTGCGGTCAAGGCTGCTGCCGGAGTTAGAGCGGCGCGCACTGTCCGTTGGTGGCGACGAGGTCGCGGATGGACTGTTCGTCGCCGTTGCGCTTGAACTGGTTCAGCATCTCTTCGGTGATCTGCTCGCCGTCCGGCGTGGTGGTCACGGGGGTGAAGTCCGACGGCGCGGGCGGGGGATCGGCGGCCGGGACGGGGCCGGCGGCCGAGACCGGCCCGGCGGCCGTACCGGGCTGCAGGACCGCATCGTCAGGTGCGGCTGCGGCACCGGCGGACGGGCTGGCCAGCAGTTTGGCCACCCGCGCGTGGATGACGTCGAAGTCCGGGGACGTGGAGAAGGCGGCGTCGAAGTCCGGCGGACCGATGGTCAGGCGGCTGACATCCTGCCCCTTGGCCTTCATGGCCAGGTCCACGAAACTGCCGAGCTGGCCGGAGGAGATGTTCGACTCGACCACCTTGGTGCCAGCCTTGGCGATGTCCTCGAACTTGGCCAGCAGTTTTGCCGGGTCGAGCTGCTTCAGCATCGCCTGCTGCACGCACTGCTGGCGCTGGATGCGGGCATAGTCGTCCACGAATTCCCGGGACCGGCCGTACCAGAGGGCGTGGAAGCCGTCGAGCGTCTGGTCTCCGGCCGGAATCCAACCGTCCGGCATGCCGTGGATGCCGTTGGCCTCATCCACCATCGGCCCGCTGATGGGGACCCAGCCGCCGGCCTTGATCCGGATGCCGCCCATGGCGTCGATGAGCTTGGAAAAACCGTCCATGTCCACGAGCACGTAGGCCTGGACCTTGATGCCCAGCGTTCCTGACACCGCTTCGAGGGTGGCCTGCGCCCCGGGGTCGGCCACCCCGGGATAGAGGTCCTGGTGCTGGTTGGTGACCTCGGTGTTGATCGCGTTGATCAGGCATTCGTCGCCGCAGTTGTAGCCATCCGGGTACACCTGGCGCATCGGCGACTCCGCGCTGAACTGGGCGTTCTGGAGGTTGCGGGGCACGGAGATGATCGCCGTGCTGCCGGTCTTGGCATCGACGCTGATCACCGAGAGGCTGTCCGGCCGGCGGCCTGTGCGGTCCGCTCCGGCGTCGCCGCCCATCATCAGGAAGTTGTACCGGCCCTCGGACGGCTCAAGGGTGGGGCCGGAGCCGGAGAAGATGCTGCCGATGGCGTTGCGGCTGACATTGAGCAGATAGGCCGCGTAGCCCAGGGATCCGCTGCTGAGGATCATGGCCAGCACGAGCGCCAGCACCACCGCGGGACGGATCCTGGGCGCCAGCATCCCGGGCCGGATCAGGCGCAAGGTGTTCAGGAACAGGGCTGCCCAGCCGATGGCCAGGCAGGCGAGGCCGAGCACCAGCAGGAGCGAAGGCACCGTGCCGGTGAGGAGGTTGATCAGCGTGGAGCGGGACACGAGCAGGAGCAGCACGGCCAGCAGGGCCAGCGCCCAGACCGTGAAGGTCACGCGCAGCGCGGCCCGGCCAAGCCGGCGACTGCCGGCGACGGTTTGGGCGCTGCCGGGAACCAGCAGCGTCATGAGGATCAGGACGAACGCCCGCTTGGTGAGCACCGGGGACGGGGCGCCGGAGGGGTGCCGGACCGGGTCGCCCAGTGCCCGCCCGGACTGCTCAGGGCGGCGTGTGGGGGCGTAGCTGCTGCTCATGCCGGGATTCCTAATGGCTGCCTTAATTGCCGCTACGCGGGGTGACGTTTCCGGCGGCGAACACTTCGCTGACCTTGTGCCGCAGGTTCGCGCCCTTCCGGGTTGCGACGTCGTTCAGCTCCTGGGCGAACTCCAGGAGGTCCGCCCGGAGCTGGATGGCCAGTTCGTCCGTGCCCGAGGCCAGCATGCGCACGGCCAGGAGGCCGGCGTTGCGCGCGCCGCCGATCGAGACGGTGGCGACCGGAACGCCTGCCGGCATCTGCACGATGGACAGCAGGGAATCCATACCGTCCAGGGTCTTCAACGGCACGGGGACGCCGATCACCGGCAGGGGAGTGACCGAGGCCAGCATGCCGGGAAGATGCGCGGCGCCGCCGGCGCCGGCGATGATCAGGCGAAGACCGCGCTCGTGGGCCGTCTGGCCGTAGCGGATCATCTCCGTGGGCATCCGGTGGGCCGAGACGACGTCGGCCTCGAACGGGATTCCAAACTCGGCGAGGGCTTCGGCGGCGGCTTCCATGACCGGCCAGTCCGAATCCGAGCCCATCACGAGGCCCACGAGCGGGGTGCCCGCGCGGGCGCCGGCGAGGGGGTTTCCCGCTTTGTTGGCTTTGGGGCTGGCTGCTGTGCTCATGCGGTCTCCTCGGAGGTTGCCGGCATTGCGCCGGTGTGGGCCCGGCCATTCCGGATGATGTCGGCCACAGTGGTGGCCCGCTGCCGCACGGAGTCGACGTCGGCGGCTGAGGTCCCGACCAGGTTGACGTGGCCGATCTTCCGTCCGGGCCGGACGGCCTTGCCGTAGCAGTGCACCTTCGCGGCCGGTTCGCTCGCGAGGGCGGCGGGGAAGGCGGAATAGAGGTCCTGGTTGGCGCCGCCGAGGAAGTTCTTCATCACCACGACGGGCCCCAGCAGGTCAGTGGCGCCCAGCGGCAGGTTCAGGATGGCCCGCAGGTGCTGCTCGAACTGGCTGGTCACCGAGCCGTCCTGGGTCCAGTGCCCGGTATTGTGCGGGCGCATGGCGAGTTCATTGATCAGGAAGCCTGCGCCCACGCCCGGGGTCTCGAAGAGTTCGACGGCCATGACACCGGTCACGCCGAGTTCGCCGGCGATCCGGACCGCGGCGTTTTCCGCGGCTGCGGCAACATCGACGGAGATGTCCAGGGCCGGGGCAATGACTTCATCGCACACCCCGTCCACCTGGATGGTGTGCACCACCGGCCAGGCCCGTGTTTCACCGTCAGGCGTCCTCGCGACCATGGCCGAGAGCTCCCGGCTGAATTCCACCTTGGCTTCGGCCAGCAGGGGGGACATGGCCTCGAACCAGTCGGCGGAGGCCGCCGCGTCCTCGGCTGAGGACACGATGCGCACGCCCTTGCCGTCGTAGCCGCCGCGGGGCATTTTCAACACCACCGGCCAGCCGGTCTGCTCGCCGAAGGCGACGAGGTCCGCGACATTGGCGACGGAGGCCCACGTGGGGTTCGGAAGCTCGAGCCGGTCGATCGCGGCGCGCATCACCAGCTTGTCCTGGGCGTTGACCAGGGCATCCGGGCCGGGATGGACGTTCACGCCGGCACCGATCAAGGACCGCAGGTGCGCCGTGGGGACGTGTTCGTGGTCGAAGGTCAGGACGTCGAGGCCGCGGGAGAACTCGAGCAGATGCTCCAGGTCCTTGTAGTCGCCAACCGGGGCGTTAGCCACGGCAGAGACTGCGGAGACGTCCTCGCCTTCGGCGAGAACACGGAGCTCAAAGCCCAGGGCGGTCGCGGCAGGGGCCATCATGCGGGCAAGCTGGCCGCCGCCAACAACACCGATTACAGGAAAAGTCACAAGTCCCAGCCTACCGAAAACCTCACGGGAACCCGGCTTTTGGGGATTGGCAAGCGCGGGAACGGTGCCGGGACGGGGGTTTCGCACCCGCCCGCCCGGCGCCCGCCGCCGGGTCCGCAGGGAGCCGTCTGAGCGGCCGCTGCGGGCGGACTCCCCGGAAACGGCGCTAAAATGGGCGTTTGGCCCAATGGCCGACAGTTCCAGAAGGCCACGGAGGGTCATGATTACTACACTTAACGAGCGCATGCGCGGGCTTGCCTCGCTGTTCTGGCGCGAAGTGGCCAAGTTCGGTGCCGTCGGCGGCATCGCGTTCGTCATCGACAACGGACTGACGTTTTACCTGATGCACGGTCCCATGACCGACAGCGAGGCCAAGGCCCGCTTCTTCGGGGCCAGCGTGGCGACGGTCTTTTCCTGGGTTGCGAACCGTTTTTGGACGTTCCGGCACCGCCGGCAGGCCAACGTGCTGCGCGAGTTCGTGATGTTCCTCATCATCAACGGGATCGGCATCGGCATCTCCACCGGCCTGACCGCCGTCGCGAAGTACGGCATGGGAGTCACCGACAAGAACATGCTCTTCCTCGCCGGGGTGGTCGGCATCCTGGTCGCGACCGTGGTCCGGTTCTTTGCCTACCGCTTCCTGGTGTTCAACCAGGAACTCGACGCAGAGCCCGAGTTCTCGCACGACCACGAGATCATCGAACGGCACCCGCACTCCCAGCCGGTTGCCACGGCAGCCGTCAGGGAACCCGTCAACGATCCGGAACTGCCCGGCCCGCCGGCCTAAGGAACCGCCGTCCCGGGCGATCAGTGCCCGGAAGTCAGCGCGTGGGGATCAGTTCCCGCTGATGCGCTCGGCGTCCCGCAGTTTGCCGGTCACCTCTACCTCGGGGTGCACCAGGACCACGGAACCGTCGGCCTTCCAGGTTCCCAATGACTGCGCAAGGACGGTTTCGAGGCCGTCGGCCGCCGGAACGAGCAGCCGCAGCCCGGGGCCCTGGGCCGCGGCAAAACCGTCCAGGAGCGCCCCGTGCGCATGGACTGCGCCGTCGGAGGTGCGGACGGCGAGACGTCCCGCCTCCGGATCCACGTGGGGCATGAAAATGTCGCCGTGGGAGCGGACCTCGGCGGCGTAGTCGAGGACGCCGCTGGGCAGTTCACCCGTCCACCGCATGGCCAGTGCCGGCAAAGACACGGCCAGGACGGCGTCGAACCCGCCCGCGGCAGCGCCCGGACCCGGGTCCGCGGTGGCAAGCAGGTCAGCCTCCGCGTCGTCGAAGACCACTTCCATGCCAAGCTGCCAGGCCGCGAGGGCCAGGATCACCGACTTCCAGTGCGCGGGCAGGTCCAGGCGCAGCCGCATGCCCGGTTCGGCGTCGAGTTCGTCCTGCAGCAGGTTGGAAGTCTTCGCGACCCAGTTGTCCAGCACGCGGCCAGAGAGTTCAACCCGTTCCGAATCGGGGCCGTACCAGGTCAGCCGGGGCGCCGTGGCCTGGCCGGACCGCAGCGCTGTCATCAGGTCGATTGCCGGAATGCTCATGCCCTCATCTTGCCACGGCTGTTGTCGCGGCCGATCAGTCCCCGGCTCCGTGACGTCCGTCACCCCGGCGGCCCCGGCGTTCGGCGGGGTCCGCGCAGGGCGCGGGAAAATTTCCCGAAAATTCAATGAAAAGCCCCAAAAGTGCTCAGTACCCTGATTATTCCGCGGGTTCTCGCGGGAGAGGCGAAAAAATTCCGGGCGTGGCGTGCCTCCACTTTGTGTATCAAGTTGATTATTATCTCCGCCGTGGCTTGACTCCCGGATACTTACACGCGTGTAATTAGTTATCTAAAGCCACTGCACAAAAACCGGCACTCAACCGAGTGTCCAAGGGGGTCTTGCAGTGGCTGCAAATCAGGAGGGGGACGCCATGGGGCTAGCAGAGCGTATCCATGAAGATGCCGTAGTTGCCGGCCAGGCCACGGCGAAATACCGGTCGCGCGGCGTGCCGACTGACTGGTACGTAGATCCGGCGGATCCGGACGCAGCTGACCGCTATAACGAACACACCAAGGATTCCCTGCAGGAGGCCGCCACGGCCTTCCTCGCAGCGCACGACGAGCTCCTGTCCGGCCCGGATCATGACACCGATCCCCTCGACCCGCCGATGGAGCTCCATTCGCCCGGTTCCGGTACCGCCGGGCAGCCAGTCTGGATCGGCCTGCCGTCCCGGCAGGAATTCGACGACGAGGGCGAGCTCGGCTGGCAGACCGATGCCCTGTGCGCCCAGACTGATCCCGAAGCCTTCTTCCCCGAAAAGGGCGGCTCCACCCGCGACGCCAAGAAAGTCTGCGGCGCCTGCAACGTGCGTTCCCAGTGCCTCGAGTACGCCTTGTCCAACGACGAGCGCTTCGGGATCTGGGGAGGCCTCTCCGAGCGCGAGCGGCGCCGGCTTAGGAAGCGAGCAGTCTAATTCTTCAAGAAGTACGAGTCACCGCCGTCGTGGTCTCCCACGACGGCGGTGATTTTCTCCCCAGGACCCTTGCGGCGCTGGCGGCCCAAACACGGCCCGCCGACGCCGTGATCGGTGTCGACACCGGATCCCGCGACCACTCCGCCGCC
The DNA here is from genome assembly GCF_056394385.1 of Arthrobacter sp. 10N44_2. NCBI lineage: Bacteria > Bacillati > Actinomycetota > Actinomycetes > Micrococcales > Micrococcaceae > Arthrobacter > Arthrobacter sp. 10N44_2. The sequence continues at coordinate 148,566 of NZ_JBFTHT010000005.1, forward strand.
CTCCTTGAACAGGAACTGGGCAAGGCCAACGTCACAGTCTTCGACCAGCCCAGGTCCGGCATGGGTGGAGCCGTCATGGCCGGGCTCAAGGCCCTCGCGCTGTGGCCTGCGGAGGGCTCCGCCGCCACGGCGCCGGGCACCGACTGGATCTGGCTGCTGCACGACGACGCCGCACCGGCACCCGAAGCCCTGGCCGAACTCCTCCGTGCGGTCGAGCGGGCGCCGTCGGTCACGGTGGCAGGCTGCAAGCAGCTGGACTGGCATGCCGAGCGGCGGCTGATCGACGTCGGGCTCTCCACGAGCCGCTGGGCCGAGCGGCTGACGCTGATCGACGCCGACGAGCTCGACCAGGGCCAGTACGACGGCCGCAGCGATACCTTTGCGGTCAATTCCGCCGGCATGCTGGTCCGCCGCGACATCTGGGAGGAGCTCCGGGGCTTCGATCCGGCCCTGCCCGGCAGCGGCGACGACGTCGACTTCTGCTGGCGCAACCGTCTCGCCGGGCACCGCGTGGTGGTCGTCCCCAGCGCCCGGATGTTCCATGTCTCGCACCGTCCCCACGCCCTTGGCAACGCGACGGCCGCACGCAAGGCACAGGTGCACCTGCGGCTCAAGCACGCGGCCGGCTGGAAAGTCCCGCTGCACGCGGCCGGCGCCCTCCTGGGCAGCCTCTTCAAACTCGTCCTGAGCATTGCGGTCAAGGACCCGGGACACGGGTTCTCCCAACTGCTGGCGACCTTTGCCGCACTGGGCCGCCCGGCGGCGGTGGTCCGCGGACGCCGCAACGCCGCGCGCACCCGCCGGATCCGGCGCTCCGTCATGAAGGGACTGCAGACGCCGCGCCGTGAGGTCTGGGCGCACCGGCGCTCCCTGATTGAGGCGCTCGGCGCCGACGACTTCGGCAGCGAATTGACAGGTGCCGGTCCGCTGGCCGAGCAGCCCACCGGGAACACCGGCAATGCTGACGACTTCGCCGCCATCGCCACCCCGGACCGCGGGTGGGTGGGCAGCGGTGCGGTGCTGGCCATCCTCCTGACCCTGGCGGTCTCCCTGACAGGGCTGCTTAGCCTGTTCCGGGCTCCGGCCGTCTCCGGCGGCGCGCTGATCCCCGTCTCATTGCGCCTCTCCGAAATCTGGAACCATGCCTCCACCTGGTGGATCAGTCTGGGCGCGGGCCTGCCGGGCCACGGCGACCCCTTTGGCTACCTGCTGTGGGTGCTCGGTGTGCTCGGTGCCGGCGATGCCAACGGCGGCGTGGGCTGGTTGTTGATCCTCGCCATGCCGCTGTCTGCGCTGGGCGCGTGGTTCGCTGCCGGCGCCCTGACTGCCCGCCGGAGGCTGCGCCTTTCGGCCGCCCTGCTGTGGGCCGCGGCGCCGGCACTCCAGGTGTCCGTGAACCAGGGCCGGCTCGGCGCCTTGGTCGCGCACGTCATGATCCCGGTGGTCGTCCTGGCGCTGCTCCGGGCGACCGGCACGGCCGCGGGCCGCGGCATCCATGCCGTCCCGGCCCCGGGGCAGGGACGGCTCATCCCCACGCCGGCCGCCCGTCCCGGCGTCAACGGGACGCCGTCGTGGACGGCTGCGGCCGCCGCGGGCCTCGCCCTGGCCGTAGTCACCGCCGCGGCGCCCTCGCTGCTGCTGCCGTCCATGGCCGTCGTGGCCCTCTGCGGCGTGCTGTTGGGCCGGCGCGGCCGCACGGTGTGGTGGGCGCTCCTGCCCAGCCTGGCACTGTTCCTGCCCTTCGCCTTCTCGGTGCTGGACCGGCCGCGGGCGCTCCTGGCCGACCCGGGCCTGCCGCTCGGTTTCGACGCCGCCCCACTGTGGCAACAGGCACTGGGGCAGCCACTGAACTTCGACGCCGGCGCCGGACTCACCGGGCTCAGCGCCTTCGGCGGGTCCGCCGCAGGTTCCGCCGGGCCGGCCGGTCTGCCGTGGGCACTGCTGCTGGCCTTGCTGTTGGGGCTGCCGGTGCTGCTGCTGGCCCTAGCCGCACTCTTCATGCCGCGCCGGCTTGTGCTGGCCGGACGCACCCGGACGGCACGGGGCCTGTGGGCCGTGGCCGTCCTGATGCTGGCCGGCGGCTGGCTCGCCGGGCATGTCGCCTCCGGCGCCAGCGCCGAGGTCCTGGTCACTCCGTTCCCCGGCCCCGCCGTTTCGGCTTCCGCGTTCGCGTTCCTGGGCGCTGCCCTGATCGGAGCCGAAGGGCTCCTGGACGCCGCCGACCGGACCGCCGGCACCGGGCTGGCACGGAAGGTCCTGATCCGCGGCACGGCCGCGGCATCCATGGTCCTGCTGCTGGCCGCGCCCCTGGCCGGGTTCACCGTGTGGACCGCACAAAACCTGCTGCAGCCCGCGTCGCAGACACCAACACAGGCAGCGGCAGCCACCGCGGGACCCTCCGGTCTCGGGACCCCGAGGCTCGTCCAGCCTGCCCAGGCCCGCACGCTGCCCGCCACGGCGGTTGATCGCGGCGAGGGCCCGGAACAGTCCAGGACACTCCTGATTGCCAGCAACGAGGACGGAAGCTTCGACGCAACACTCATGCGCGGAGCCGGGACCACCCTGGACGCGCTCTCAACGATCGCCGCCGCCCGCGGCATCATGGGAGCGCCGGGCCAGGAGACGGTCCGCGACGACGACGCCGTCGCCGGATCGCTCCGGAACGTCGTGGCCACCATCGTCGCCGGCGAAGGCGTGGATCCGCGGGAGGACCTCGAGCGGCTCGGCGTCGGCTTTGTCGTGCTCCGGGTTGCCGATTCAGCCTCCGAATTGACGGCCAGCCGCATGGACGCAGTCCCCGGACTTGTCGCCGTCGGCCAGACGGGGACGGGCTGGCTCTGGCGGGTCAGCCCGCAGGACCGGCCCGGCATCGCGGACTCCGACGTCGCGCACCGGGTCCGGGTAGTGGACGGCAGCGGCGCCGCCATCGGACTGCTCCCGTCCGAAGAAGTCTCGGCGGCCGGCACAGTCCCGGCCGGCCCCGAGGGCCGCCTTGTGGTGCTCGCCGAGCGGGCCGATCCGGGCTGGAGCGCCTGGCTTGACGGGCGCCGCCTGACCTCAACAACGTCGGGATGGTCGCAGGCCTTCACACTGCCGGCCCAGGGCGGCCAGTTAAGCATCCGTTACGAAGCGCCGTGGGCCGTCCTGATCGGAATTGCGCAGGCCGTGATGATCGGGCTGACCGTCCTCCTCGCCGTGCCCATGCCTGCCCGCCGGTCCAACACCGGCCTGTCCAGGGACGAAGCCTCCCTGCGTAAGGAACATCAGCATGTCTAAGGGCGACAACGAAAAAGAAACCGAAACGGAAGCCGAAACGGGTCCGTCGCCGCGGAAGCGGCGGCTGCCGCGGGCCGGAGTGATCGGCGGCATCCTCTCCGCGGTGGCCCTCGTTGCCGCGGGCGGCGGCCTGGTATCGGCGGCGTCGCTGACGCCCCAGAACCCCGCCAGCAGGCAGCTCGAGGCCCCCGTCGCCGCGGTTCCGGCCGGCAGCAGCGTCGGGGTCTGCCCGGGCCCGGCCCGGCTGCTTGAGGGCACCCCCGTGGGCACCGACCCCCAGTTCAGTCCGGAATCCGCCACCGCGAAGACAGCCGTCAGCGCCGCCGTGCTCGGCTCAAGCGCCGGCATCATCCCCGGCAGCCGGCTCGCCCCGCTTAAAGGTGCCCCCCTCGCCGACATCGCGCCGGGCGCCGCGCCCACAGCTTCCGCGCCCCCGGCTTCCGCGGCTGCGGCCCGCACGCCCGTGCTGGTCGCCGGCGTCGTGCCCCAGCGCGAGGTGGACAACATCAGCGTCCTCAGCGCCGATGCCCAGAACAACCACCAGGCAGCTGCCGGCGCCGTCCTGAGCTACACGGCAGAGGACGGGGACCTCCAGGGTTCCGCGGCTGCCGCGTGCCAGCAGCCCGGCAACGATCTCTGGCTGGTCGGCGCCAACACTGCGCTCGGCCGGTCGGCAGTCCTGAACCTGACCAATGCCTCCAGCACGCCGGCGACGGTGAGCCTGGACCTCTTTGGCTCCGAGGGCCCGATCCAGGCTCCCGGAAGCCGCGGCCTGCTGGTGGCGCCCGGCAGCACCCGCTCCATCATCCTGGCCGGGCTCGCGCCGGGACAGGAACGGCTCGGCGTGCGGGTCCGCAGCACCGGCGGCCCGGTGGCTGCCGTGATCCAGCAAAGCGTGCTCCGCGGCCTCACACCCGGCGGCGTCGACTTCATCACCCCCGGCACCGCCCCGTCCGTCAGCCAGGTGGCCGCCGGCCTCGACATCCAGGATCCCGCGGCGCTGGCCGCGCTCAAGGCAAAGCCCGGCTTCGCCGACGCCGGACCGGCCCTCGAAGTCGCCGTGCCGGGGGCCACCGACGCCGTGGTCGAGATCAAGCTGTATGGTCCCGACGGCCAGAAGGCGCTGCCCGGGGGAGGCGTGGTGACGGCGAAGGCCGGCGCGGTCACGGAAGTTTCCCTGGCCGGGGTCCCGGCCGGGACCTACACCGTGGCGGCGAGCTCGGATGTCTCGTTCGCGGCCACTGCCCGGCTCACGCGGGGACTGCAGGCCGGGGACGCGGCGGACATCGCGTTTTCCGCCGCCTCGGCCCGGCTGGGCAGCCAGCACATCGTTGCGGTTCCGCGCACGGGCGACCGGCAGCTCGTTCTCGGTGCCCCCGCCGGCCGGGCGACCGTGACCTACACGCCAATTACTGCGGACGGCAAGATCCGGACCGCGGGCACCGCCGACATTGCCGGCGGAACCACCGTTTCCATCAAGATCCCCGCTGACGTGGGCGGCTCGCCGCTCGTGGGGTATGTGGTGTCCGCCGCCGGGGATCCGGCGTACGGGGCACTTGTTCTGGCGCAGGACGGGCGGCAGGACATTTCCGCGGTGGCGCTGGCGCCGGAAGCGGCAGGACAACGGCAGATCCCCGTCACGCTGGGCTACTAGGCCCGGGGGCAGGCCGGAAGCAGGCTCGGGCTAGTACCGGCGGCGGTAGACGGGGTCGAGGGACTCCGGCGGTACGCCGAGCATCTCGGCCGTGTATTCCACGACGACGTCGTGCACGAGGTCCTGGAGTTCGTCCCGGGTTCCGCACACCTGCTCCACCACCCGGCGGTACAGCGTGATGACCGGTCCGTCCTCGGCCGTGGCAGCAGTGAAAGCGCCCATCGGCGCGGGCGTGCGGTCCGCCACGAGCTGCTCCAGGCCCGGGGGGATCTCGTCAACGGCGAAGCGGACGCCGTCGAGCGGCTTGCCCCAGATGTCGTGCAGCCGCTGGGCCGAGTCCAGGACGAAGTCATCGAAGCGGTCGGAGCGCGTCCGGTAGCCGGGCACGGTGGGGAGTATGAGCTCGCCGCGAAGGCCCCGGCCGTGCCGGTTCCTGCGGCGCTGCCGGAAGGTCTTTCCCTGGACGGCGGCAGGCGACCCGGCCAGAGGCGCGCCGGCGGGGCCGGAACCGGCGCCTGTGCGTCCGGCGTCGGGGTCAGCCAACCGGACCGTGAAACCCGAATCGTGGTGCGATGACTGCATATCTTGACTCTAAACCCGCGCAATGAAATACGCGATACAGCCCCGACGGCGATCCGCCGCCGCTCCGCCGCGGCACAACCACTGCCGTTTCAATGCGCAGCCCCCGGCCCGAGGGGGAGTAGTCTGTGATGTCGTGGGTGCAATTCGTATTTGTTCTAGGTCTGCCTGCCGCAATTCTGCGGTGGCCACTTTGACGTACGTCTACGCCGACTCCACGGCCGTTCTGGGCCCGCTGGCGACGTACGCCGAACCGCACTGCTACGACTTGTGCGAACAGCACGCCGATTCGCTGACCGTGCCGCGCGGCTGGGAAGTCATGCGGCTGGCGATGCCCGCAACCCCGGCCGGCCCCGGCCCCGACGACCTCCTGGCCCTTGCCAACGCGGTCCGCGAAGCGGCCTCCCGTCCGGCTGCGGGGGAAACGGCGAAGGGGCAGCGCACGCTGCACCCGGCGCTGGAGGCACCGGCCCCGGCCGAGGGCGTCCGGCGCGGACATCTGCGCGTCCTGCGCGAACCTTCCTAAGGCGTCAACTGGCGGTAGGGTGGAAACTGCAAAAAGCCGTCAGCCACTTAGCCACCGGCGCCCTGTTGCGGCGCCCATCAGGGAGCGTTCACCATGCCCAAGCTCAGTTCCGAACTGTTGTCTGTCCTGCGATGCCCCGTCACCGGCTCCGGCCTGGTGCAGGACGGCGACGAGCTCGTCACCGTCACGGCAGATGGCGCCGGGAACAAGCTGCGGTACAAAATCGAGGACGGCATCCCGCTGCTGCTTCCGCCGGAACTGCTGCCCGCCGCCGCGGCGGCCCCCGCTGATCAGCACGACGCCGCCCCGCGCCACGCCGCGGAATAGCGCGCCCCGCGCCACGCCGCGGAATAGCGCGCCCCGCGCCACGCCGCGGAATAGCCGCCCCAAAACGCCGCCGGGCACCCATCGGGGTGGCCCGCGGCACCGAATGACTGCTTAGATCCTGCTCCAATCCAGAATCGCCCAGTTCCAGACACGCGATGCCACCGGCCACAACAAAGGACTCAGATGACTTTCGATTACAAGATTGCGGACATTTTCCTGGCCGAGGCGGGCCGCCACCAGATCCGCCTCGCCGAGCACGAGATGCCCGGACTCATGTCCCTGCGCGAGGAGTTCGGCGCCAGCCAGCCGCTCAAGGGCGCCCGGATCGCCGGATCCCTGCACATGACCGTCCAGACCGCGGTGCTGATCGAGACCCTTACCGCCCTCGGCGCCGAAGTCCGCTGGGCGTCCTGCAACATCTTCTCCACCCAGGACGAAGCCGCCGCCGCAGTGGTGGTCGGCAACGGCACCGTCGAGGACCCCCAGGGCGTCCCCGTCTTCGCCTGGAAGGGCGAGACGCTGGAGGAATACTGGTGGACCGCCCAGCAGATCCTCACCTGGCCGGGCGCCGACGCCAACCCTGAGCTGGGCCCGAACATGATCCTGGACGACGGCGGCGACGCCACCATGCTGGTGCACAAGGGTGTCGAGTTCGAGGCCGCCGGCGCTGTCCCCGCCGCCGCCGAGGACGAGTCCGAGGAAGGCCGGGTGTTCCTCGACGTGCTGCGCGCATCCCTCGAGTCCGACCCGCAGAAATGGACCCGCATCGGCGCCCTCCTGCTCGGCGTCACCGAGGAGACCACCACGGGCGTGCACCGCCTGTACCAGCTGGCGGAGCAGGGCAAGCTGCTCTTCCCGGCGATCAACGTCAACGACTCTGTCACCAAGAGCAAGTTCGACAACAAGTACGGCATCCGCCACTCCCTGCCGGACGGCATCAACCGCGCCACCGATGTCCTGATGGGCGGCAAGGTCGCCGTCGTCTGCGGTTACGGCGACGTCGGCAAGGGCGCAGCGGAGGCCTTCCGCGGCCAGGGGTCGCGCGTGATCGTCACGGAGATCGACCCGATCTGCGCGCTCCAGGCGGCCATGGACGGCTACCAGGTCGCCAAGCTGGAATCCGTCCTCAGCGAAGGCCACATCTTCATCACCACCACGGGCAACAAAGACGTCATCATGGCCAAGCACATGGCCGAGATGCGTGACAAGGCCATCGTGGGCAACATCGGGCACTTCGACAATGAGATCGACATGGCCGGGCTGGCGCGGGTCCCCGGCATCAAGAAGGTCGAGATCAAGCCCCAGGTGCACGAGTGGGTCTTCGAAGCTGACCCGGCCACGGGTAAGGGCGGCCGCTCCATCATCGTCCTGTCCGAAGGCCGCCTGCTGAACCTCGGCAACGCCACCGGACACCCCTCGTTCGTCATGAGCAACTCCTTCGCCAACCAGACGATCGCCCAGATTGAACTGTTCACGAAGGCCGGCCAGCCCGAGGGCGAGCGGGAATACGAGAACCAGGTGTACGTCCTGCCCAAGATCCTGGACGAAAAGGTCGCCCGCCTGCACCTGGGTGCCCTCGATGTGGAGCTGACCGAGCTGTCCAAGGAACAGGCGGAGTACCTGGACGTCGACGTGGCCGGACCGTACAAGCCCGGTCACTACCGCTACTAGGAACTCTCCCAAAGGGCCCCGGACGAAGGTCCGGGGCCCTTTGTTGTGACCGTTTTGGGGGCACTTTTGTAACCGGATCGTGGTCGAATCGGGCCGGGGTTCCAAGGTAATTCGCTTATGCTGGCAGGATGACGTGTGGAAACGCCCGGGTCCTGTGATGGCCCTGAAAACCTGGAGTACCGGCCGAAAGATCGCCCTGCTGGGGGTGCTCTGTGCCCTGGCAGCCGGCGGCGGAGCCTTCGCCGCGGCGGCTCCGGGGCTGGCCCAGTCCGGGATTTCCTCCGAGGCCGGGTCCCCGTCCCGGACGACGCCGGGACTCGCCGTCCCGGTGGTCGCCCCCGCAGAACTGGCCGTCTCGCCCGCCGACGGCGCCAAGCAGGTCAACCCTGCGGCGCCGGTTTCCCTCAAGGTCACGAACGGCCGGATTGACCGCGTGGCCCTGACGAGCGATGACGGCGACACCGTTGACGGCACCTTGGGCACGGACGGGTCCGCCTGGACGTCCTCCGGCAACCTGACATTCAACACGCGGTATAACTTCACGTACTCCGTGGTGGACGACGCGGGACGCGAGACCCACAGCACGCGCGCGTTCACCACCGTGTCGACCGCCAACGAGGCCGACGCCGCCATATACCCCTTGGACGGGATGAAGGTGGGTGTGGCCCAGCCCCTGCAGATCACCTTCAGCGAGCCGGTCCTGAACCGGACCGCCGTCGAAAAGGCCATCAAGATCACCTCGACGTCCGGCCAGGTGGGTGATTTCCACTGGTTCAACAACAACACTGTCCGGTACCGGCCGGAGGCCTTCTGGGCCGCGAACAGCACCATCACCATGGACATGAAGCTGTTCGGCGTCGAGCTCGGCAACGGGCAGGTCGGCAACTTCAACAAGACGGTAACGGTCCATATCGGGGACAAGAAGGTGGCCGTCGCCGACGCCAAGGCCCATACGTTCTCGGTCAGCATCAACGACAAGCCGGCCGGACACTGGCCGGCGACCATGGGCGACACCCGGTTCCCGTCGGCACGGGGCTTCCTCGTGTTCATGGAGAAGCACCGTGTGGAGCACATGGATGCCTCCACGATTGGGCTCAAACCGGGGGACCCGGCCTACTATGGCCAGCTGGACGTCAACTACGCCACGCGCCTGACGCCCAGCGGGGAATTCATCCACCAAGCCACGGAGTCCGCGATGCCCTACATCGGCAAGACGAACCTCTCCCACGGCTGTATCGGCCTGGGCCCGGACGGCGCGAAGTGGGTGTTCGACAATATGACCACCGGCGACGTCGTCCAGGTGGTGAACACCGAGGGGGAGTACGCCAACTTCGATGACGGCTTCGGGGACTGGAACATCCCTTGGGCCCAATACGCCAACTAACGGGGTGGCACCTCGCTGAGCCCAATCCTCTGACGGTAGGCTCAGAGCCAGATAAGTTGCGCAGCCGGGCGCAGGCCGGGCAGCGCAGAAGCCTACGGAAGCGAAGCTCCACGTGACTGACAAGAGTCCCACCCCTCCCGACCGGCCGGATCCGCACCTGGATCCGTCGGACGACACCGACGAACCGGCGTTCGACTGGATGAAGCCGGCCGCCGCCGGCAAGCCCACGGCGGGCACGGCAGCCGGCCCGGCAGGATCGGCCGCAGCCGCCGGCAAGGCAGGGCCGGCCGCAGCCGCCGGCAAGACAGGATCAGCCGCAGCAGCGGGATCAGCAGAGGGCACGGCAGCGCCGTCGGCAACGCCCACCGCCAGCCAGCCGGAGAGCCGCGCCGACCGCAAGGCGGCCGAGGCCGCCGCCACGGGTCCGTCGGATACTTCCCCGTCGGACGTGGCCACGTCGAATGCTGCCACGTCGAATGACGAGGCGCGCGGGGCAGGAGCCGGCGCATCAGCCCGCGCACGTCCTGACACCGACCCCGAGGACGAAGTCGAACGCCGCAACGCCGAACGCCGCAATGCCGAACGCGAGCAGGCGGCCAAGGCCAAGCCCGTCCTGCCGCGGGTGCTTCAGGTGCTGCTCGCCGTGTTCTACCCGGTCATCCTGCTGGTGCTCGCCGTCCGCGCTGTGACCAGCCCCCTGTTCCTCTGGGTGGAATACAACCGTCCGGGCTTCCCCGGTGACGGCTACGGCTTCAGCACCGATGACCGCATGACGTACGGTTCCTACGCGGTGGATTACCTCAGCAACTGGTCGGGCCCCCGGTACCTCGGCGATCTTGTGGACCAAAGCGGGGAGCGGTTGTTCAAGGACGGCGAAGTCAGCCACATGGCCGACGTCAAGGCCGTGATCCTGTCCACTTTCGGCGCCGGTACCCTGCTGATCCTGCTGGGCCTGGTGGCCGTGATCTACCTCAAACGGCGCCATAACGGGGGAGTCCGCCGCGGCCTGTTCGCCGGCTCGATCGTCACCCTTGCGCTCATCACCGGCCTCGGGACCCTCGCGGTACTCGGCTGGGAGCAGTTCTTCACCGATTTCCACCGTATTTTCTTCGCCAACGGGACCTGGACATTTACGCTTCAGGACACCCTGATCCGGCTCTTCCCGGGCCAGTTCTGGATGGACGCCGGGATCGTCATCGGAAGCCTCGTGCTGCTCGCTTCCTTGGTCACCCTCGTCCTGACCTGGCCCACGCGCCGGCGCCGCGGCCTCGGCAAGAAGGCCGCCGCCACGTCCAAGGGCACCGATACTGATGCCGGCGCCGGCGCCACCGCCGAGGCTGCGCCCGCGGCGGACGGCACGGCAGGCAGCGACGCAGAGGGCCCGGCGCGCACCCGGCACACCGTCTGACGACGGGGCGGTTGCCCGGGGTCAGCCGTAGATGCGGTTGATGTGCTGTTCGTAGTCCCGCACGACGGCGGCCCGCTTGAGTTTGAGCGAGGGGGTCAGGTGCCCTGATTCCACGGTGAAGTCGGCGTCCAGGATGACGAAGCTGCGGATGGACTCGGCCTTGGAGACCGTGAGGTTCGCGGCATTGATGGCTTCCTGGATCGCGGCCCGGACCGTCTGGTCCGCGGCGGCTTCGGCCGGCGCCATGACGGGCACCTTCCGGGCGGCGCACCAGTTGCGCAGTCCTTCCGGGTCCAGGTTCACCAGTGCCGAGACGAAGGGCCGGCCGTCGCCAACGACCACGGCCTGTCCGACCAGCTGGTGCTCCCGGATTTTCTCCTCGAGGGGGCCCGGGGCGACATTCTTGCCGCCGGCTGTGACCAGCAGGTCCTTCTTCCGGCCCGTGATGGTCAGGAATCCGTCCTCGTCGAGGGAGCCGAGGTCGCCGGTCCGGAAGAAACCGTCCACGAAGGCCTCAGCGTTGGCGGCCTCGTTGGCGTGGTAGCCCTTGAAGACGCCGATGCCCTTGACCAGGATCTCGCCGTCGTCGGCCACCCGGACCGTGGTGCCCGGCACCGGGATGCCGACGGTGCCCACCTTGGTCCGCGCCGGGGTGTTGGCTGTGCAGGGCGCCGTGGTTTCGGTCAGGCCGTAGCCTTCCAGGACGGGGATGCCCACGCCGCGGAAAAAATGGGCGTCGTTGGAGCTCAGCGGGCTCGCGCCGGAGACCGTGTACCGCAGCTGGCCGCCGAAGGCCTGCCGGAGCCTGGGATACAGGATCCGGTCGAAGACTGCGTGCCGGGCACGCAGCAGGAGCCCCGGGCCCGTGCCGTTGCCCCGGGAGGCGGCGTCGAGGGCCTTGGAGTAGTCGATCGCGGCCGCCGCTGCGGCTGTGAAGATCCGTTCCTTGCCGGCGGCGTCCGCCTTCTGCGCGGCTCCGGCGTAGACCTTTTCGAAGATCCGGGGGACCACCAGCAGAAAGGTGGGTTTGAAGCTGTCCAGGTCGTCCAGGAGCTCTTTGGCACTGGCGGTGTGGCCGAGGGTGGATCCGGAGCTCAGGCAAACCACCTGTACGGCCCGGGCCAGGACGTGCGCCAGGGGCAGGAACATCAGCGTCCGGGAACGCGGCTGCATGAGGAGCTCGGGCAGGAACAGGACGATGTTCTTGGCCACGAGGGCAAAGTTGGCGTGGGTGATCTCGCAGCCCTTGGGCTTGCCGGTGGTGCCCGAGGTGTAGACCAGGGACGCGACATCCGCCAGGGACGCCGTGGTCCGGTGGCGTTCCAGCTCGGCGTCGGTCACCCCGGTGCCGGCCGCGGCCATGCTTGCCAGGTTCGGTGCGGCGCCGTCGTGCTCCATCCGCACGACGGCAACAAGCCGGTCACCGAGGACGGTGGAGGCGTCCAGGACGCCCTGGACGAGGGCGGCCCTGGCGTGGTCCTCGACGAACACCCGTTGGGCCCCCGAATCATGGAGAATCCACTCGACCTGGGCCGCGGAGGAGGTCTCGTAGATCGGGACGGTGACGCCGCCGGCGAACCAGATGGCGAAGTCCACCACCGTCCACTCGTACCGGGTGGCGGACATGACCGCGACGGTTTCGCCCGGCGTGAGTCCGCCGGCGATCAGGCCCTTGGCCAGGGCAGTGACCTGCTCCAGGAAGTGCTGGACGGAGACGTCGGTCCAGCCGGCGGGGCCTTTGCGGGAGTAGAGGGCGTGCACGGGATCCTTCGCGTGCTGCTCCATGAGCAGGTCAGTCACGTTGCTCTCCGGGTCCAGCTCCACGAGCAGTCCGGTGCTTGCTTCTCTCACAGCCGAGTCTCCATTTCCTGGTCCGCCCGGAGTTCGGCGGACATTCCCCTGCAATCCTGCCCTAGATCCAGGACGGCATCCACATCCGGATGCGCCAGTCCTGGTACGGGATCACCTCGGCCGTCCAGACCGGGTAGAAGAACGCGGACACCAGCACGGCCGCCACCACGAACAGCGCCACCAGGTAGAACCCGGACCGACGGCGCCAGAGGGGGTCGGCGCGTTGGCCGAGCACCAGCCCCAGGCAATAGACGAGCGCCAGCACCAGGAACGGTTCAAAGGACACGGCGTAGAAGAAGAAGGTGGTGCGCTCCGGGTACATGAACCAGGGGAGATATCCTGCGGCCACTCCGGCAAGGACTGCGCCGGCGCGCCAGTCGCGGCGGCCCGCCCACCAGAACAGCAGGACACCCAGGCTCACGGCCGCGCTCCACCAGATCAACGGGTTGCCGACGGAGAGGATGGCGGTGGTGCAGTTGGTCAGCTCGCAGCCCGGGGTGCCCTGCCCGGGGGATTCGTAGAAGAAGGACGTGGGCCGGCCCATGACCAGCCAGCTCCAGGCGCTGGCCTCGTAGGGGTGGTCGGCACTGAGGCCCTGGTGGAACTTATAGGCCTCCAGGTGGTAATGCGCCAGGGACCGTACGGCGTTCGGCAGCCAGCCCCACTCGGCCGAGGGATTGGCGTCGGCCCAGTGCCTGAAGTAGGCGTCCGTGGAACGGAACCACCCGGTCCAGGTGGCGCCGTAGACCAGGGCGGCCACCGGAACGATGCTCAGGAAGGCCGGGACGCCGTCCTTGAGGATGCCGCCGCTGATCCAGGCATGCACGCCGGCTATGCGCCGCGCACTGAGGTCCCAGAAGACGGTCAGCAGGCCGAATCCGGCCAGAAAGAACAGGGCGGACCATTTCGTGCCGACCGCCAGGCCCAGGCAGACGCCCGCCGCGAGGCGCCACCACCGGATGCCGAGCCAGGGCCCGGAGGTGAGCTGCAGCGCCGAGGGCCGCCCCGTGGCGGAGGCCGCGGCCTGCCGGCCGAGCCGGGCAGCGAGCCGCCTCCGGCCGTCGTCGCGGTCCATCAGCAGGGCCCCGAACGCGGCGAGGATCCAGAACATCAGGAAGATGTCCAGCAGCGAGGTCCGGGACATGACCAGGTGGTGGCCGTCGACGGCAAGCAGGATGCCGGCCACGGCACCCAGGGTGAGCGAGCGGAAGAGCTTTTGCGCGATCAGGGCCAGCAGGAGGATGGACAGTGTCCCCGTCAGGGCCGCACCGAACCGCCAGCCGAAGGGGCTGTCCGCCCCGAAAAGCCACATGCCCGCGGCGATCATCCACTTGCCGACCGGCGGGTGGACGACGTACTCCGGCGTGTTCAGCAGCACGCCGGGGTTGCCGGCGATGAAGGAGTCGTTCGCCCGGTCCGGCCAGCTGCGCTCGTATCCGCTGACCAGGAAGGAGTACGCGTCTTTGACGTAGTACGTTTCGTCAAAGACCAGGTTGCGCGGCGTGTCCAGCCGGACGAACCGCAGGACGCCGCCCAGCGCGGCCGTCAGGACGGGAATGAGCCAGTACCAGAGCCGAAGCGACGCCGGGTAGTCCCGCCAGCTCTGGAGGCCGCCGATCAGGCGTTCCCTGAGGGCCTCCGGGGTGTTGGCCTCGGCGGGGCGGCCGATCCAGCGGTGCCCTTCAAGGTTGCGGCCGGTGCTGAAGCGGCTCCGGTCCTTGCCGGCTGCCCGGCCGTCGGGACGGCTGGGACCTGTTGCCGGCGATGCATCGGGGCCAGTCTCGGGCTGCCGCGTGGGGGTCTGGGTCACGTTGCCCATGCTACCTTTCGCAGCTGTGCTCGCAGGCCCCCGCCCCGGCGGCAGTAGGCTGGTCCTGTGGACCACGAACCCAGCCCTTCCCCCCTTCCTCCCCTCGATCCTCCCTTCGACGGCGATGCCGCCGCCGCCGTTCCCGCCCCTGATTCCGCGTCTGTTTCCGCCGCTGTTTCCGCCAGTGTTCTCGCCCCTGGCGGTTCCGGCAGGATCGTTCTCGCCGCGACGCCGATCGGCAATGCGGGCGATGCCTCGGCGCGGCTCATGGAGTTGCTCGCGACGGCGGACATCGTCGCCGCGGAGGACACCCGGAGGCTGCACCGCCTTGTGCAGAACCTCGGCGTCACCGTGGCCGGCCGGATCATCAGCTATCACGAGCACAATGAGGCAGCCAAGACGGCTGACCTGCTGGAGCAGGTCCGGTCCGGCAAGACCCTTGTGATGGTGACCGACGCCGGCATGCCCTCTGTCTCTGATCCGGGGTTCCGGCTGGTTGAAGGCGCCGTCGCGGCCGGCCTCACCGTCACCGCGGCCCCGGGACCCTCCGCCGTGCTGACCGCCCTGGCCCTGTCGGGCCTGCCGACGGACCGCTTCTGCTTCGAGGGTTTCCTGCCCCGCAAGGCCGGTGAACGCTCCTCGCGGCTGGCCGATCTCGACACCGAGCGGCGCACCATGGTGTTCTTCGAGGCGCCGCACCGGCTGGAGCCCATGCTGAGGGCCCTGCGTGAGAGCTTTGGCGCCGACCGCCGGGCCGCCGTCTGCCGCGAACTCACCAAGACCTATGAAGAGGTCATCCGCGGCACCCTGCGCGAACTGCTTGAATGGGCCGAGTCCAGCGAGGTACGCGGCGAAATCGCCGTGGTGGTGGGCGGCGCCCCGGAACGCGAACCCGGCCGCCCCGAGGATCATGTGGCCGCCGTCAACGGGCTGATAGCCCAGGGCATCCGGCTGAAGGAGGCTGTCGCCGCAGTGGCCGATGACGCGAAGGTCAGCAAGCGCGAACTCTATGCCGCGGTCCTCGCCGCGCGCTGAGCCGTGCGCTGAGCCAGGTGGTGGGTGCCGGGCGGCGGGTTCCGGCGCGCTGCTTGCCTCGGGGGCCGGCCGGAACCGGGCTCCACGCGCACGCAGAACGGTTGTGCAGCTGCACAGCATAGTCTGGATACAGTAGTGCGCGCATGCATAGACTTGCCAGTGAGCGCGGCAGTAGCGTGGCAGTAATCCAGACGCCCGTGCCTGCCTGTGGGAACGAGCGCCTACAACGAAAACCCATGCAAAAAACTTGTGCCCACACTAGTTCAACCGAATTGCTGACGAGGGAGTCATTGTGACTGTAACTGCCCAGCCTATTGTTTCCGCGGACCGGGAGAGCGCCCTGCTGGCGTCCGTTCCGACGGGTCTGCTGATCAACGGCGAATGGCGTCCGGCCGTGTCCGGGAAGACCTTCGACGTCGAGGATCCCGCGACCGGGAAGGTCCTGCTCAGCATTGCCGACGCCGGTCCCGAAGACGGCAAGGCGGCCCTGGACGCGGCCGCTGCCGCGCAGGAGTCCTGGGCCAAGGTCCCTGCCCGGGAACGCGGCGAGATCCTGCGCCGCGCCTTCGAGCTGGTAACCGAACGGGCCGAGGACTTCGCGCTCCTGATGACCCTGGAGATGGGCAAACCGCTGGCCGAGGCCCGCGGCGAGGTCACCTACGGCGCCGAGTTCCTGCGCTGGTTCTCGGAAGAGGCCGTCCGCGCGTTCGGCCGCTACTCGGTCTCCCCGGACGGCAAGTCCCGGCTGCTGGTGACCAAGAAGCCCGTGGGCCCGTGCCTTTTGATCACGCCGTGGAACTTCCCGCTGGCGATGGCCACCCGCAAGATCGCCCCCGCGGTCGCGGCCGGCTGCACGATGGTGCTCAAGTCCGCGAACCTGACCCCACTGACCTCCCAGCTGTTCGCGGCCGTGATGGTCGAGGCCGGCCTGCCCGCCGGTGTCCTGAACGTCATCCCGACCTCCACGGCCGGCGCCACCACGGGCCCGCTGATCAAGGATCAGCGCCTGCGCAAGCTGTCCTTCACCGGTTCCACCGAGGTCGGCCGCCGGCTGCTCGCGGACGCGTCCGAGACGGTGCTGCGGACCTCGATGGAACTCGGCGGGAACGCCCCGTTCGTCGTCTTCGGGGACGCCGACATCGACGCCGCCGTCGCCGGGGCGATGCTGGCGAAGCTGCGGAACATGGGCGAGGCCTGCACCGCGGCGAACCGGTTCATCGTGCACGAGTCCGTCGCGGCCGAGTTCGCGGAGAAGTTCGCCGCGAAGATGGCGGATATGACCACCGCCCGCGGCACCGAGGCCGAGTCCAAGGTCGGCCCGCTGATCGATGCCAAGAGCCGGGACAAGGTCCACGAACTCGTCACCGACGCCGTGAACTCCGGTGCTGTCGCCGTGACCGGCGGCTCCGCCGTCGAAGGCCCGGGCTACTTCTACAAACCCACGATCCTCACCGGCGTGAGCGAGGGCAGCCGGATCCTGTCCGAGGAAATCTTCGGACCCGTCGCCCCGATCATCACCTTTGACACCGAGGACGAGGCCGTCCGGCTCGCGAACAACACCGAGTACGGGCTGGTGGCCTATGTCTTCACCCGGGACCTGAACCGGGGCATCCGGATGGGCGAACGGCTCGAGACCGGCATGCTGGGCCTCAACGCCGGCGTGGTCTCCAACGCTGCCGCCCCGTTCGGCGGCGTCAAGCAGTCCGGTCTGGGCCGTGAAGGCGGCCTCGAGGGCATCGAGGAATACCTCTACACGCAGTACATCGGCATCGCCGACCCCTACGCCGGCTAGCCACGCCAGCTACCCGCGGCGCACCCGGCGGACGGAGTTGCGGATCTTTCCCCAGGATCCCGCGAACCCCCGCCGGGTGCGTCGTGCTGTCCGGGAGTATTGTGCTGTCCGGGAGAGGAATCCGCGGGGCAGCCGGAGGGCCCGTCGCCAGCCGGACATGACCGACGGCGGGAGCCAGGCCGCGCGCAGCCGGACCAGGAAGCCGGCGTTGGCGCGCAGCGAGGCCTGCACCAGGGCGATCCTGGCCGCGGCGGAGTCGGCCGGATCCGCGGAGCCTGCGGTCCGCGCCGGACCGGCCACGCCGCCCGGGCGGCCGTACTGCTCACGTTCGAAGTCCTCGGTCAGGGCCGCCGCGGCCCGCTGGCCGGGCCCGTCCGCACCGCCGGGTTCCCCCAAAACCGTCGAGGCGCGCAACCGCTCGGCGAAATGCCGCGGCGTTTCGCTCGCTCCGGGCGCCACCCCGTAGTCCGTGGCCAGATCCCGCAGTTCCGCCCAGCCCGGCAGCGCCGTCCCGGCCGTGACGCCGGGATAGCCGCGGGCCGCCGTCCTCAGCCTGCGGCGCCGCACGCCGCTGCGCACCAGCCGCGGGGAGGCCACCAGCAGCGCCAGCAGCAGCACCGCGGCAACGCCGTACAGCGCCTGTGCCGCCTGCGCGCCGCTGGGCGCCGGCGTGCCCGCTCCGGGAAGCGGGACCGTGCCGGGGACCGGGAACGGTGCCTGGGTGGAACCGTCACCGGGGGTCAGGGCGTCGTTGCGGTCGTTGGTGCTGGCACCGCTGCGTGCGGCGGCATCCGTGGCGTACGCCGGAACGACGCCGCGGGACGGTGTCGGCTCAAACGCGACCCAGCCGATGCCCTGGAAATAGAGCTCCGGCCAGGCGTGGGCGTCCCGGGCATCGACCTCGAACTCCGGAAGCGGGCCCTGGCCCGAGACCGCCACCGTGGCCCCCGTGGGGCGCCCCGGCGCGTAGCCCACGGCGATCCTGCTCGGAATGCCCTCCAGCCTGGCCATCACGGCCATGGCGGAGGCGAAATGAATGCAGTAGCCGCTCTTCTGGGTCAGGAAGTCCGCCAGCACGGACAGGCCGTTGCCGTCGTAGCCGCCCTGCACGGGGGACTGCAGCGAGTAGCTGAACTCGGCGGAGCGCAGATACCTCTGGATGGCCATGGCCCGCGAATACGGCGAGTTGGCACCCGCCGTCACAGTTTTAGCCGTGCTGCGCACAACCTCCGGAACATTCGACGGTTCCCGGAGGAACAGCTCGGGGACACCGGTCACCGGCCCGGAAGCGCCCGCCAGCAGCGCTGCCGTGAGCTGCGGAGTGACGGACGAGACCACATATTGCTGGCCGCGGGAATTTGTGTCCACACCCTTGATGCTCAGCGTGGCGGGGTCCCAGCTCCAGCGCCCTGAGAGTCCGTTGACAGCTTCCGGCGCGTACGGTGCGGGCAGGTACGGGCTCGTGTACTGGCCGGTGTTGACGGCCGTAATTACGCGTAGCTCGGCCGGGGCGGTCTCATGCCCGGCCTCGAGCCGGCCGGTTCCCGGCTGCCGGCTCGACTCCCGGTCATCGGGTGACCAGGAATCGCCGTCAAAGGTGTCCACGGTCACCGAGCGCAGGTACGGCGTCGTCGGCGCGTTCGTGGCGAAGGTGATCCGGCCCTCGCCGGAGGGGCTGCGCAGGCTGTTGCCCAGGCTGATCATCGGATTGAGGCCGGTGGCGCCGCCGAACGGGTTCAGCCGCGAGCCCTGCGGGAACGTGCCCTGGTCGAAACCCGGGATGACCAGCTGCAGCACCAGCGTGAGGGTCAGCGCCGCGACGGCCGTGACCGTGCCGCGCCGGAGCTGCCCGGGGTTGCGGGCGGTGTCGGCCAGGGTGCGGGTATCCGGCGTGTACCAATGGCTGCAGCCGAGGATCAACAGGTACCCGACTACGGCGCCCACGAACCCCAGCACTCCCACGCTTTGCGGCTTGACCATGGCCGGCACCACGAGGATTGCCAGGATCCCGAGCCCGCTCGTGGCCGGCAGCGCCAGCGGGAACGCCAGGGCATCGATGAGGATCACGAGCAGCCCGAGGACCGCGCAGATCAGCATGACGATTCCGGCGTTGGGGGCCACTGGGGTGCTCTCGGCCAGAACCGTTTCGCTGGCCCGCCGGAGGAACTTTCCCAGGTAGTTCATGGTCTCCGGGGAGGGGATGAACCCGGCAACGCTGTGCTGCCGGAAGAAGATGAAGGTCACGGCCACGATCAGCGCCACCAGGCCGCCGGCGGTCACCAGCCAGGGCCGGGCACGCAGGGACCGGAGCACCGCGAGGGAGAACGCAACGGAGAGCACGGTACTGAACACCGGGGAGTACCAGGCCCAGCCACGCAGGACGCCGTTGAATCCGAGGGCCGCGCCCGCGACGGCTACCGCGACGGCGGTCGCCATCACCCAGGGCCGGGCGCCGGGTCCGTCCGGCCGGGACGCCGCACCGGGGGAGAGGGCCGTCGGTTCTTCTCCGCCGGCCGTGCCGGTGCCTTGGCTGCGTTGCGGGGCGAGCGTCATGGCCGGCCCCCCACGCCGCGGCGGACGTCGGCCCCGGCGGACATCCCCGGGTCTGCCTGGTCGAAGGCTGCCCAGGCGTCAGGCAGCGAGCTCTGGGCGGACACCGCCAGGGCCCGCCATCCGCCCAGCCGCAGCGCCTCCAGCACCTCGGGCACTTCGCCGGAGTCCTGTGCCCGGTCCGTGACCAGCAGCGCGAAGGCGTTCGCGCCGAACCCGGCGGCCGGGGACAGCGCCCGGGCCTCGGCCGGGGTCAGGCTGCCCAGGACCGCCAGGACAGGTCCGCGCAGCCGGTGGGCGGAAAGTTTGTCCATCAGGGTGTCGTCGAAGGCGTGCGGGGCATTCCCGGTGCCCGCCCCGGCCCCGGAGCGGAATCCCCCCGGCGCGGAAGATCCGGTGCTGGTTCCCGCCGCGGCCTTCTGCGGGCGGGGCCCCGTGCGGTCACGGTGCGGGTGGTTGTGGTGGTGGGTGTGGTGCGGGCCGGAAAGCTCGATGGCAGCCAGGCTTTCGGCGATGGACTGCAGCCCGGCCGTTCCGGTGTATTCCTCGGCTTCCGGGTCGGGAGCGGACGGCGAATGCCGGAAGGCCGGCTCGCCCGCGCTGTCCAGGAACCGCAGCGAGTAGTTGCGTTCCGCGAGGTGCGCCCCGATCGACATCGCCGCCGTGACAGCCCACTCGAAGGCATCAGAGGTCAGCAGGTCGTGGCCGTCCCCCTCCCCGCCGCCCGGATGGCCGCCGGAGGAATGGGCACTGTGGCCGAACACCCCGTGGGGGTAGGCGGAGAGCCGCTGGTCCAGGATGATGGTCGCCTCGGGGGTCGTGACGGATTCCTCCTGCCGCACCATGAGGGACCCGTGGCGGGCGGTCGCGGCCCAGTGCACCCGGCGCAGCGGATCCCCGTGGCGGTATTCGCGGGTCATGACGTCGTCGTCGCTGGGATTGGCCCGGGCCCGCGTGGGTGTGACACCGTCGTGTCCGCGCGCACCGGCGAGCCCCGTCTCCGGCAGCTCGATGGCGGCGGGCGTCACGGTGAGGAGGTCGCCGTCGTCAATCGCGTGGCGGTGGAAGGAGAGCCCGAAGGGATCGCTGAATTCCGCCGTGACGGGCCCGATCAGGAACTGGCCGCGCCTGGCCGAGCGGAGGTGGTACTCATAGCGGCTGGTGCCGCCGGCTGCCGCACGGGCCGGGAACCGGAAGACGGGCGATTCGCCGAACCGGGCCGGCAAGTGTTCCTCCATGACCGCGTGGCCTGTGCCCGCCCCGGTCCGCGCGACGGCCAGCCGCACCGTGGCACGGGCGGAGGTTTCAACCGGCGACGGGCTGAATTCGCGGTAGACCCGGAACCTCGGCTTCAGGACCCGGGTTCCGGCCAGGGCGAGCGCCGGCAGCACCAGCAGCAGGACGGCCAGGGCCAGCAGGTCCCGGCGCCCCATGATCTGCGCGGCCAGCAGCGACACCGCACCGGCGCCGAGCAGGCCCCAGCCGCGGCTACTGAAGAAGTGCCCGGGGAACCGATCCCTTAACGCCACGGCGGAGCCATTCCCTAGCGCGGATTGGGCAGGTTGGGCGGCGGCGCGGCTGCCATGGCCGAGGCCTTCTTCCGGCCAGGGCGGCCGGTTCCGTTGGGTGAGGCCGTCACGTCCGGGGTGACGGGTATCTTGGCGATGATGGCCCGGATGACGCTTTGCGGCGTCTCACCCGCGCTGGCCGCCTTGCGGTCGAGGATGATCCGGTGGGCGAGCACCGCTTCGGCGACGCTGACGACGTCGTCCGGCAGCACAAAGTCCCGGCCCTCCAGCGCGGCGGTGGCCTTCGCCGCACGCAGGAGCTGCAGCATGGACCGCGGGCTGGCGCCGAGCCGGAGAAGCCCGCTTTCCCGCGTGGCCCGGCCCAGGGCCACGGTGTACTCCTTGATCGACCGGGACACGTACACCTGCTGCACCGTGGCAATCATGGCGGCCACTTCCGCCGCGGTGACCACTGCCGTCACACGCGCCAGCGGAGAGGAGGCCTGGTGGGTTTCGAGCATCTCCATCTCGGACTCACGGTCCGGGTAGCCCATGGAAATCCGGGCCATGAAGCGGTCCCGCTGCGCTTCCGGCAGCGGATACGTGCCCTCCATCTCAATGGGGTTCTGCGTCGCCACCACCATGAAGGGCTCATCCAGCCGGTAGGACGTGCCGTCCACCGTGACCTGGTGCTCCTCCATGCACTCCAGCAGGGCTGACTGGGTCTTGGCCGAGGCGCGGTTGATTTCGTCCCCGATGACGATGTTGGCGAACACCGCGCCGTGCCGGAACTCGAAGGTCCGGGTCGCCTGGTTGTAGATGGACACGCCCGTGACGTCGGACGGGAGCAGGTCCGGGGTGAACTGGATCCGGCTGACGGAACAGTCGATGGTGCGGCCCAGCGTCTTCGCCAGGAGCGTCTTGCCCACCCCTGGGACGTCTTCGAGGAGCAGGTGGCCCTGGGCGAGGAGGACCGTGAGCGCCAGTTTGGCCGCTTCGGCCTTGCCGTCGATGACCGTATTGATCGCCGTCAGGATCCGGGTGCTGGCTGAGTGGAAGGCGTCGGCTTCCATGGCCGGCAGTTCATGCCGCGGGGGCCGGTGTCCGGCTACGCTTGGATCCAAGGAAGCGCGGCCCGGGAGGCTCTGTCCTTGGGGGAGGATGTCGTCTACGGAAGTGCGGTGGTAATCCATCGGCAGCCTTTCAGCCCTGGTGGGTCCCGGATCTGACCGCCCGCGGCGGCCGGGCCCCGCAGTGGCATTCACCTGTTTCCTAACGGGGAAATTACAGAGTATTAACAGACTACTAACACAACTGCCGGCCCTGACAGAGAGTTCCGGGGAAATCTGGCCTCCGGTTAGGGTGGATGAATGCTCAGTCCCCTCACTCCCGTCCCCTTCCGGTCGCCTGGACACGACGGTACCGGACGCAGCGGGTATCCGCCCGCACCTGAACCGCTTCCCGTGCCGGTCATGGACAACCACACGCATTTGGATTTTCCCGACGCGGAGCTTGAGGTGGGCATCAAGGACGCCCTCGATGCCGCCGCCGCCGTGGGCGTGCAAGGCGCCGTGCAGGTGGGCTGCGACCTCGAATCGTCCAGGTTTACGGTCAACGCGGTCGACCTCGATTCACGGCTCCTGGGCGCTGTTGCCCTCCACCCCAACGACGCCCCCGGCTACGCCCGGCGCGGCGGCCTGGAGGAGGCCCTGGCCGAGATCGAGGAGCTCGCCGCCCATCCGAGGATCCGGGCGATCGGGGAGACCGGCCTGGACTTCTTCCGGACCGAGGGCGAGGGCCTGGTCCACCAGCGCTATTCGTTCCGCCGCCATATCGACATCGCCAAACGGCTCGGACTGACGCTGCAAATCCACGACCGCGACGCCCACGACGACGTCGTCCAGGTCCTGCGCGAAGAGGGGGCACCGGAGCGGGTGGTCTTCCACTGTTTCTCAGGCGGCGAGGCGCTCGCCCGGACCTGCAACGCGGAGGGCTGGTACATGTCCTTTGCCGGAACTGTGACATTCAAGAACGCGACGGACCTGCGGGAAGCGCTGGCTATCGCTGAGCCGAGCCGGATCCTGGTCGAGACCGACGCACCCTTCCTCACCCCGCACCCGCATCGCGGCCGGGCGAACGCGAGCTACATGGTTCCGTACACGGTGCGGGCCATGGCCGATGTGACTGGGTCGGAGCTTTCCGGGCTGTGTGCGCAGATCGCCGCAAATACGGTGCGGGCATACGGATCCTGGGACTGAACCGCCCTCATCCAGCCTCCCGGGGTAGATACGGGGTATGCACAAATTCTTGGTTCCTTTATAACGCTTCGATTACAGTGGTCAACTATTAGCCGGGGTCGGGGAAGGCCTACGGATAATTTCACTCCAGCAGGGCGTGCATTGTGGCCAACGAACCACATGCGCGCTCTCGTTTTGGGTGAGGCAGTGCACGCATGTTCCGTGACGCTCCGGACGCTGTCCGGAGCCGCCGTTGGCGCGCTCGCGGGGGATGGCCACGTGCACTTTTCCCCGTGCCCGGAAGGTCCAAGAGATTCGGGCAATTGTGGTCAAGTTCTTCACATCGGACGGCAAGTTCAGCTTCGTCAAGGTTGGCACGCAGCTCGTGGTGCTGGTGGCACTGGTGCTGGGCCTCGTGGCCTTCGTCGGCAATAACAAGACGATCACACTCAACGTGGATGGCAAAGTCAGCTCCGTCCAGACCTTCGGCGGAACCGTCGGGGAAGTCGTCAAGAGCGCCAAGGTTGAACTGCAGCCATCTGACAGGGTGTCGCCTTCGGCGGACGCCCACGTGCAGGACGGGTCAGTCATCAACGTCAACCTCGCCAAGGCCGTCAAGGTCAGCCTGGACGGCGCCGAACGGACCATTTCCACCACCGCACCCACCGTCGAAGGTCTCGTGACCGAACTCGGCGTGGCCAGCGCCTCGCAGGTCTCCGTGCCCAAGGACGCCCAGCTCGCTGTCTCCGGCTCCTTCGTCTCCATCTCGACGCCGAAAAAGGTGAGCCTCGTTGCGGACGGCAAGGCGGCAGCGACCACCACGACGGCGGCCACGGTCGCCAAAGTGCTCGAGGACGCCGGGCTTTCGCTTGGGGCCAGCGACCGCGTCTCCCAGCCCGGGAACGCCCCGGTGGTCAATGACATGGTGATCAAGGTCTCCCGCGTCGACGTCAGCAAGACCGCCAACACCACCGAGCCCGTCGCCTTCGAAACGCTCACCACCGAGAGTGCTGACATGTTCAAGGGTGAGAAGAAGGTCACCCAGGCCGGCGTCGCCGGCACCACCAGCAAGAACTTCAAGCTGGTCCTCGTGGATGGCCGCGAAGCCTCCCGGACCCTGGTGTCCGAGACTGTCAGCGTCCAGCCCGTCACCGAAAAGGTCACTGTCGGCACCAAGGAAAAGCCCAAGCCCGCCGCCAACACCGGTGCGGCCGCCCCCGCCATGATGAACCAGGGCATGTGGGACAAGATCGCCCAGTGCGAATCCGGCGGCAACTGGTCCACCAACACCGGCAACGGCTACTACGGAGGCCTGCAGTTCGACGTCGGCACCTGGCTCAGCTCGGGCGGCGGCGCCTACGCCCCGAACGCCGCGGCCGCCACCAAGGCCCAGCAGATCGCCGTCGCCAACCGGGTCTACGCCCAGCGCGGACTGCAGCCCTGGGGTTGCGGCTGGGCCGCCTCCAGCTAGCAGGCCAGGCCGGCGGCTGACTGCCCGCCACTGAACGCCCGCAACTAAACGCCCGACTCCCGCGGCTGCCGACCACAGCCAGGGGAGAGCACAGGCCGGGTCCGGATTCCCTCCGGACCCGGCCTGCGGCGTACCGGCGCCGGGATAGGATACCTAGGTGACTGAACCGAGCCCCTCCGCCCCCGAAAGCCTGCCCGGAGCGGCGCCCGCACCGCTGATGGGTGCCTCCGATATCCGCCGGCTGGCAGAGGAAATCGGCGTGCGGCCCACGAAGACCCTCGGGCAGAACTTCGTGATCGACGGCAACACCATCCGGCGGATCGTGAACGCCGCCGACATCCGGGCCGATGAGATCGTCCTGGAAGTCGGCCCCGGACTCGGGTCACTGACCCTTGGCCTGCTGGACGCCGCCCGCAGCGTGGTCGCCGTCGAAATCGATCCGGTCCTTGCCGGGCGCCTGCCGGCCACTGTCGCCGCGTGGCGACCGCACGCCGTCGGGAACTTCCACCTCGTGCTGGCCGACGCCATGCGGGTCACCGAACTTCCCGTCGAGCCGACCGCCCTCGTCGCGAATCTTCCCTACAACGTGGCCGTTCCCGTGGTGCTGCACCTCCTGCAGCACTTCCCGAGCCTGCAGCACGGCCTGGTCATGGTCCAGGATGAAGTCGCCGACCGGCTCGCGGCCGGGCCCGGCTCCAAGACCTACGGCGTTCCATCCGTCAAAGCCGCCTGGTACAGCAGCATGCGCAAGGCCGGCGTGATCGGCATGAACGTCTTCTGGCCAGCGCCCAAGATCCATTCCGGGCTCGTCGCCTTCACGCGCCGGGAGCCCCCCGTCACGACCGCCACCAGGGAGCAGGTCTTCGCCGTGATCGACGCCGCCTTCGCGCAGCGCCGCAAGACGCTCAGGGCCGCGCTGGCCGGCTGGGCCGGCAGCGCCGCGGAGGCCGAACGCTGCCTGCGGGCCGCCGGCGTCGACCCCACCGCGCGCGGCGAAGTGATCGACATCGCGGCGTTCGCCAGAATCGCCGAAGCCCAAGGACAACCGGACTCCTGAGCTCCTTGTGAGCTCTGCATGGGCGCCTCCAAGGGCTGTTGCGTGCTTGGAGCCCGGGCCGCGATGCCATAGCGTGGAGCCATGAACGCAGTGAGAGGGCGCTTTGCCGCGAGGACCGTCCGGGTGAAAGCTCCAGGCAAGGTTAACGTCTCACTGGATGTCGGACCGCTGCGGCCGGACGGCTACCACTCCGTGGCCAGCGTCTACCTGGCTGTCTCGCTCTACGAAGAAATTGCCGCCACCAGCACCGATACCGGCGAGATCACCGTCAGCATCAGCGATGCGAGCACCGTGGACCTCGACGGGGTGGACATTCCGCTCGATCACCGCAACCTGGCCTACAAAGCCGCCGCCATCATGGCCGACGTCTCGGAACACTCCACGGGTGTCCACCTGGAGATCACCAAACGGGTGCCCGTGGCTGGCGGCATGGGCGGCGGATCAGCCGACGCCGCCGCCACCCTGCTGGCCTGCGACGCGTTGTGGAACAGTGGACTGTCCCGCGATGAGCTGGCCCACCTGGCCGCCGAGCTCGGCGCCGATGTTCCCTTCGCGCTGCTGGGCGGCACCGCCGTCGGACTGGGCCTCGGCGATGACCTCTCGCCGGCCCTGGTCAAGGCCCAGACGGACTGGGTCCTGGTCAGCGCGGACTTCGGCCTGCCCACCCCTGAGGTCTACCGCACCCTGGACCGCCTGCGCGCGGCCGAGGGCCTGGCGGTGGACGAACCCGACGCAGTGGATCCCGGCGTGCTCACGGCTCTGCGCAGCGGCGATGCCGACGCCCTGAGCCGCGTGCTGGTCAACGACCTCCAGCGCGCCTCGATCGAACTGGCCCCGGGCCTGCGCGAGACCCTGGGCCGCGGCGAGGCCTGCGGCGCGATCGCAGGCATCGTCTCCGGCTCCGGACCCACCGTCGCGTTCCTCGCGCACAGCCCCGCCGCGGCCGCCGGGCTCGCCGAAGAGCTGCGGCACCACAGCCTCGACGCCATGGCGGTGCACGGGCCGGTGCACGGGGCCCGCATCATCTCCGATACGCTCCTTTAGGAGCTTTTGACGCATCGCATCCGATGACTTCACAGCTTCACTTCACCGATACACCTAAGAAAGCAGTTCCCAGTGGCACACCTGCTCGGCGGCGAGAACCTCACGGTCTCGTATGCAACCCGTACCGTCCTCGATGGCATTACCCTCGGCCTTGAAGAGGGCGACCGGATTGGCATGGTGGGCCGCAACGGTGACGGCAAGTCAACCCTGATGCGGTTGCTGGCCATGCGCTCCACCCCGGACTCCGGCCGGGTGACCAAGCGCAGCGAGGTCAACATCGGCTACCTGGACCAGAGCGACGTGCTCGACGGCGACCTCACCGTCGGCGCCGCGATCGTGGGGGACCAGGCCGACTACGAGTGGGCCCGCAATCCCCAGATCCGCGAAGTCATGGGCGGGCTGGTGTCCGACGTCGACTGGCACGCCAACGTCCACGCGCTCTCCGGCGGGCAGAAGCGGCGTGTGGCGCTGGCCAAGCTGCTGATCGAGGACCACGACGTCATCATGCTCGACGAGCCCACCAACCACCTCGACGTCGAAGGCGTCGCCTGGCTGTCCCGGCACCTGAAGACCCGCTGGCGGGCCAACCAGGGAGCCTTCCTGGTAGTCACCCACGACCGCTGGTTCCTCGATGAAGTCTGTACCAAGACCTGGGAAATCCACGACGGCATCATGGACCCGTTCGACGGCGGCTATGCCGCCTACGTCCTGGCCCGCGCCGAGCGCGACCGGTCCGCTTCCGTGATGGAAAGCAAGCGCCAGCAGCTCGTGAAGAAGGAACTCGCCTGGCTCCGGCGCGGTGCCCCGGCCCGCACCGCCAAGCCCAAGTTCCGGATCGAGGCAGCCAACGCCCTGATCGCGGACGTCCCCGAGCCGCGCGACTCGACGGCGCTGAGCAAGATGGCCACCGCCCGGCTGGGCAAGGATGTCCTGGACCTCGAGCACGTCTCGCTGGACTTCCTCGGCGGCGAGCCCGGGCAGAAGCTCTTCGACAACATCACGCTGCGCCTCGCCCCCGGGGAGCGGCTGGGCCTCGTGGGCGTCAACGGCGCCGGCAAGACCACCCTGCTCAAACTCCTCAACGGTGAGATCCAGCCCAGCTCCGGGAAGGTCAAGCGCGGCAAGACGGTGGTCACCGCGGTCCTGACCCAGGAGGTCAAGGAACTCGACGACGTCTCCGACCTGCGCGTGATCGAAGTGATCGAGCGGGAAAAGCGCTCCTTCAACGTCGGCGGCAAGGAATTCACCGCCGGCCAGCTCGTGGAGCAGCTGGGCTTCACCAACGAGAAGCAGTGGACCCCGGTCAAGGACCTCTCCGGTGGCGAACGCCGGCGGCTGCAGCTCCTGCGCCTGCTCGTGGGGGAGCCGAACGTGCTGATGCTTGACGAGCCGACCAACGACCTCGACACCGACACCCTCGCCGCCGTCGAAGATGTGCTCGACGGCTGGCCGGGCACGCTCGTCGTCGTCAGCCACGACCGCTACCTGCTCGAGCGCGTCACGGACCACCAGATGGCGCTCCTTGGCGATGGCAAGATCCGTGCCCTGCCGCGCGGCGTGGACCAGTACCTCGAACTGCGGGAAGGGGCCCTGGCCGGCTCCACGATCACAGGCGGCGGCAACCCCGTCACCTCCGCGGGCGGTGGATCCGCTCCCGCCGCCAGCGGCCCTTCTGAGGCCGAAAAGCGCGACGCCCGCAAGGCCAAGAACCGGATCGACCGCCAGCTGGGCAAACTCAAGCAGCAGGAAGACAAGATCCACGCCCAGATGACCGCCGGGGCCGGGGACGCCAGCAAGTTCGACCAGCTCGCCGGGCTTAACGCGAAACTCCAGGAACTGGCCGGGGAACGCGAAGCCCTTGAACTCGAATGGCTCGAGGCCCTGGAAGTGCTGGGGGAGTAGCCTCCTGCCCTTCCCGGGACATGCCCAGCGTGAGCACCCACCGCTGGACATGTCCCTCGCAGCCCTCAAAACCCACGGGACATGTCCCTTGGAGGGCTCAAATCCCGCCGGGCATGTCCCTCGGCGCGGGCCAGCACTGGACATGTCCCTTGGAGGGCTCAATTCCCGCCGGGCATGTCCCACGGAGCGGGCCAGGGATGGGCATATTGGCGTTATGTCCATTGTCCGGGACCAACACTGGGCATATCCCGCATAGGGACCGAGGTCTCTGCGCACGCCCGGGAACGCACGTCCCGCGGAGTGCGTGAATCCTGCGGCACATGTCACTTGGCGCGGGCCAGCACTGGACATGTCCCTTGGAGGGCTCAAATCCCGCAGGGCATGTCCCTTGGAGGGCTCAATTCCCGCAGGGCATGTCCCTTGGAGGGCTCAATTCCCGCCGGGCATGTCCCTCGGCGCGGGCCGAGCACTGGACATATTGGCATCATGTCCATTGCTCGGGACCAACACTGGGCTCATCCCGCGTAGGGGCCGAGGTCTCTGCGCGCCCAAATAGGCACGTTCCGCGGAGCTCGTGAATCCCGCGGCACATGTCCCGCCGCGCGGACCAAGAATGGGCATGTCCCGTGGCGACGGCTGCACCGCCCACCCGCGCCTGCCCGCTCCTTCCGCGGCGCTGAGTCGCACGAGCATCAACCTTCGTGGCAGAATTGATTCTCGTGCCACAGGTCAAGCCTGGGCACGGTCCGCTCTGGTGTAATGGCAGCACCCCGGCCTTTGGAGCCGTGGAGTATAGGTTCGAGTCCTATGGGCGGAACTTGGCGAGACACACCGCGCAACCAAGCAAGGAGAGCCAATACGTGAGCCCCGAGAATACTGGCCCGGCCGCCGTGATCGTCCTAGCTGCAGGGGCCGGTACCCGGATGAAATCCCGTACCCCCAAAATTCTCCATGAGATCGGCGGCCGCTCGCTGGTCGGCCACGCGCTCCAGGCGGCCCGCAGTATCAGCCCCCGCGAGCTGGCCCTGGTGGTCCGGCATGAACGCGACCTCGTGGCCGCCCACGTCTCCGCCCTCGATCCGAAAGCCCTGATTGTGGACCAGGACGATGTGCCCGGCACCGGCCGCGCGGTCGAGGCGGCACTGGAAGCGCTCGACACCCTCGACCCCCAAGGCCCGCTGGGCGGAACGGTCGTGGTCACGTACGGCGACGTCCCGCTGCTCACCGGTGGCCTGCTCGGCGAGCTCGTCGCCGCCCACGAGGCCGAGGGCAACTCCGTCACCGTCCTCACCGCCGTGCTCGAGGACGCCACCGGCTACGGTCGCATCCTCCGCGCAGAAGACGGAACCGTCACGGGAATCCGCGAACACAAGGACGCCACCAGCGCCGAACGCGAAATCCGTGAGGTTAACTCCGGCATCTACGCCTTCGACGCCGCCGTCCTGCGCGACGCGCTGGTCCACGTCACCACGGACAACGCCCAGGGCGAAAAGTACCTCACCGATGTCCTGGCCCTGGCCCGCACCGCGGGCGGCCGCGTCGCCGCCGTCGTCACCGATGACCGCTGGCAGGTGGAGGGCGCCAACGACCGCGTCCAGCTCTCGGCGCTCGGCGCTGAACTCAACCGCCGCACCCTCGAAGCCTGGATGCGCGCCGGCGTGACCGTCGTGGATCCCGCCACGACGTGGATCGACGCCACGGTGACGCTCGACGAGGACGTCCGGCTCCTGCCCAACACCCAGCTGCACGGCAGCACCACGGTGGCGCGCGACGCCGTCGTCGGCCCGGACACCACGTTGACCGACGTCACGGTGGGGGAGGGCGCCACGGTGATCCGCACCCATGGCTCCGGCTCCACGATCGGGGCGCGCGCCAGCGTCGGCCCCTTCACCTACCTGCGCCCGGGCACCGTCCTGGGCGAGACCGGCAAGATCGGCGCGTTCTACGAAACCAAGAACGTCACGATCGGCCGCGGCTCGAAGCTGTCCCATCTCGGCTACGCCGGGGACGCGGAGATCGGCGAGGACACCAACATCGGCTGCGGCAACATCACGGCCAACTACGACGGCGAGAAGAAGCACCGTACGGTGATCGGCTCGGGTGTGCGCACCGGTTCGAACACCGTGTTCGTGGCCCCCGTGCGCGTGGGCGACGGCGCCTACAGCGGCGCCGGGGCGATCATCCGCAAGGACGTCCCGGCCGGCGCCCTCGCCGTCACCCTGGCCAAGCAGCGGAACTCGGACGGCTGGGTTGCGGCCAACCGCCCCGGTTCCGTTTCCGCCGGCCTGGCCGAGTCCGCCCTGGCCGAATCCGCTGCCGCGGTGGATTCCGCCGCGGGCGCCGCCCCAACATCCTCCACTACTCCGGCACCGACAGAAGAGGGCTAGCAATCATGAGCGAAATTACGGCACACGGCGAGAAGAAGCTGGTGCTGGCCGCGGGGCGCGCGCACCCTGAGCTGGCGAAGGAGATCGCGAAGGAGCTCGGCACCGAGCTGCTGCCCCTGGACGCCTACGACTTCGCCAACGGCGAGATCTACGTGCGGGCCGGCGAGAGCGTCCGAGGCACCGACGCCTTCGTGATCCAGGCCCACCCGGCCCCGTTGAACAACTGGCTCATGGAACAGCTGATCATGATCGATTCGCTCAAGCGGGCCTCCGCCAAGCGCATCACTGTGGTGTCCCCGTTCTACCCCTACGCCCGGCAGGACAAGAAGGGCCGTGGCCGCGAGCCGATCTCGGCACGCCTCGTCGCCGATCTGTACAAGACCGCCGGCGCCGACCGCATTATGAGTGTGGACCTGCACACTTCCCAGATCCAGGGCTTCTTCGATGGCCCCGTGGACCACCTGATGGCCATTCCGCTCCTGGCCGACTACATCCGCACCCGGGTCGGCTCGGACAAGGTCACGGTCGTCTCGCCGGACACCGGCCGCGTCCGCGTGGCCGAGCAGTGGGCCGAGCGCCTCGGCGGCGCGCCGCTGGCGTTCGTGCACAAGAGCCGTGACCTCACCGTGCCCAACCAGGCCGTCTCCAAGACGGTCGTGGGCCAGATTGAAGGCCGCACCTGCGTCCTGATCGACGACATGATCGATACCGGCGGAACCATCTCCGGCGCCGTCCAGGTGCTCAAGAACGCCGGCGCCAAGGATGTCATCATCGCGGCGACCCATGCCGTGTTCTCCGATCCGGCGGCCCGCCGGCTCTCCGAGTCCGGCGCCCGCGAAGTGGTGGTCACCAACACTCTGCCGATCACCGCGGACAAGCGGTTCCCGCAGCTGACCGTGCTCTCCATCGCGCCGCTGATCGCCCGCGCCATCCGTGAAGTGTTCGACGACGGCTCCGTCACCAGCCTGTTCGACGGCCAGGCCTAAGCCGGCCGGCGGAGGGCCCGGTTTCAGAAACCGGTCCCTCCGCTGGTAGCCTTGTACCGAAACCTTGGCGAGGGAGAGCGCCGGCATTCCGTATTGAATTCCTTATTGACGGGAAATTAATCGGAACCCGGACTGCTGGTCTCCGTAATCGACTGGGTCTGAATCTCCTTCTGAAGGGCAGCCGCACGGCAGCCCGGCGTTGAAGGTCGTAAACAGACCTCCGCCCTTGCTGAACACCGTTTAGTCCCACAGCTTGAAATCCCACGAGGAGATATCCATGTCTGAGCAGAAGCTCGCAGCAGAAGTCCGCACCGAATTCGGCAAGGGCTTCGCCCGCCGCGCCCGCATGGCCAACCTGATCCCGGCTGTCATCTACGGCCACGGTGCCGAGCCGATCCACATCACCCTGCCGGCGAAGGCCACCACCCTGGCCGTCCGCACCGCCAACGCCCTGCTGACCCTGGACATCGACGGCGAGCAGCACCTGGCCCTCGTCAAGGACATCCAGCGCAACCCGATCAAGCAGATCATCGAGCACCTCGACCTGCTGACCGTCCGCACCGGCGAGAAGGTCACCGTTGACGTGCCCGTTCACCTCAGCGGCGAGCTGGCTCCGGGCAACGTCCACAACCTGGAAATGACGGTCGTTTCCGTCGAGGCCGAGGCAACCCACCTGCCGACCGCCATCGAGGTCAGCATCGAAGGCCGTAGCGCCGGCGAGCACATCCACGCTTCCGACCTTGTCCTGCCGAAGGGTTCCACCCTGCTGGCCGACCCCGAAGCGCTCGTCGTCAACATCTCCGAGGCCACCGAAAACGTCGAAGAGGGCGAAGAGGGCGAAGCAGCCGCACCGTCGGCCGAAGCAGCAGCCGAGTAATTCCGTTGAATTTTACGGCGGCCGGGTCCCTCAGGGGCCCGGCCGCCGTCGTCTCTGATGCCGTATCCCGCGCCGTACGCGCCCCGTAGCCGGCTGCCTGCCCCGACCCACCTGGCCCGACCCACTTGACCCGTCCCACCTGACCCGCCCCACTGGCCGCGCCCCCGGCTGCGTCCCACCGAAGGACTGACCCATGACCGACACCTGGCTGATCGTAGGCCTTGGCAACCCCGGATCCGAGTACAGCCACAACCGGCACAACGTCGGCCAGATGGTCCTGGACGAACTCGCCTCGCGCGTCGGCGGTGGCTTCAAATCGCACAAATCGCGTGCCCAGGTCCTCGAAGGGCGCCTGGGCATCGGCGGACCCCGGATCGTGCTGGCCAAGCCGCTGTCATACATGAACGTCTCCGGCGGCCCGGTGTCTGCCCTGGCCCAGTTCTACGGCATCGATCCGGCCCATGTCATTGCCGTCCATGACGAGATCGACATCCCCTTCGACACCGTGCGGCTCAAGATCGGCGGCGGCGAAGGCGGCCACAACGGACTGCGCGACATCTCCAAGGCCCTGGCCACCAAGGACTACCTGCGCGTGCGGGTGGGCGTCGGGCGTCCGCCCGGACGGATGGAGACCGCGGACTTTGTCCTGCGTGACTTTTCCGCGCCGGAGAAAAAGGAACTGCCCTTCCTCATCGACTCAGCTGCCGACGCCGTCGAAGTCCTGGTCCGGGACGGCCTCACCGCCGCCCAACAAAAGTTCCACCCCGCCAAGGCGACGTAGCCCCTCCCGGACGTAAACGCAGGCAAAACAGCACGCAGCCGAAACGCCCCGACCGCGGGCCGGCCCGGGCCCGCGGCGGGCGGCCGGCGACTAAGTTGCATGCGGATTGCGTGTTTCCTTTCCAAGCTTTCCGCATTCCAGCTATGATCTGTCTACTCTCACGTCGGGGGATAGGGATACGCTACTTCTAAGTGGGCAGTCCGGGGTTGCTGTCTGCAAAGCGGTACGAAGGAAACTACATGTCGAGGGATTCGCTGGGCTGGGGGAATGTTTCCACTACATTGGCACCCGCCGAAGAAGAACATGCTGCCGGCCAGGTCGCGAGACACGGCTGGTCCGGTTTGGCGCGGAACGCTGATGCCGAGCGTGTCCGCCAGGAACTGCTTGCCCAGGACCGGATGGGCGTCGTCATCACCGGCGACCGCGGCGTGGGCAAAACGCTTGTCGGCCGGACCGCCCTCGCGGGCTTCGGCCCCGAGGTGTACACCATCCAGCTCCGCAGTTCAGGGCCGGGGTCGGCAACGCCGTACGGCTGCCTCGCCTTCACCCTTGCGCGGCTCCCGCAGAGTTCCCTGGGCTCGCCGACCGCCATCCTGCACGGCATTACCTCGCTGATCCGCGACGACGCCGCCGGGCGCCAGTGCGTGATCCTGCTCGACAACGCCGGCGCCCTCGATGAACTCAGCACCGGGGTCCTGCTCAACCTGCTCCAGACCCGGACCGCCCGGTTGATCGCAACGGCCCAGCGCACCACTGACCTTCCGCCCGATTTCTACTGGCTCATCACTTCCGGCCAGCTCGCCGAGGTCCGGCTCGCCAACCTGACCGAGCTCGAGACGCTGGAGGTCCTGCAGTCAGCTTTGGGCCATCGGGTCTCGACCGCCCTGGCAAGCCAGCTGCACCAGCTGGTCGGCGGCAGCCCCACGCTCCTGCAGGCCGTCGTCTCCGAACAAATCGAACGCGGAAACCTTGTCCTGTCCGGATCCGTGTGGACACTGCTCGATGAGGTTGTGCTGGATGGCCGCACGGCGCTGGAGGATATTGTCCGGGCCAGGTATGCCAGGGAAACACCCGAGGCCCGGGAGGTCATCGACGTCCTCTCCTGCGCTCGGACCCTGCCCCTGTCCCGGCTCGCCAGGATGTACAGCCCCGGTGTCATCGCCGACATGGAAGAGGCCGGCCAGATCGTGGTCGACCGCGCGGACCGGCACCTCGTCACGCTGGGCGACCGCTACCTCGGCGACATTGTCCGCAACTGGCTCAGCGTGGAGCGCCGGCTGGAGCTCCGGGACAAGGTCCCCGGGCACCAGGAACATGAACTGGACGAGCTGACAGTCGAAGACCTGCTGGCCTACGCGGCGTGGACCCACGACTGCCACGCCCAGCTGGCCCCCGCGCACGCCGTGGCGGCTGCCAGTGCCGCCGTCAAGCTCTTCGACCCGAAATTTGCCCTCAAATGCGCCGGCAGCCTCTCTCCCTCGGACCCTGAATGGGCCGAAGGGCAGCTCCAGAAATCGGCTGCCTACCTCCAGCTCGGCCTGCCGCTGCAGGCCATGTCCGCGCTGGACGACGTCTCCGAACGGCAGGTCAACGGCCTTGCGGCCGAGAACTTTGCCGAATTCATCGCGGCGAAGGCTGACTGCATGGCGTGGCTGGACGACCGCTCCGGCCAGGTCCCCGAACTGCTTGGGCAGGCCAGGGTACGGCTCCAGGACCTGAGCCTGGACGAGCCGTCCCCCGCCCCTGCGGCGCTTGCCCGGGCGGGGCTCTGCCTGGATCTGTGCGAGTTCAACTATTTCTCTTTCATCGGGGATTTCGAGCCCATGATGCAGCGGCTTACCACCGCGGCCACCACGGACGTGCCCGGCGCCGATCCCGTGCACCGGCTCAGGTCGGCCATCATCCTGATGGAGGCCTGGTCCATGACCGGCCACGAACTCGACGCCCGCAAACTCATGCGGGAAATCGGCGGACAGCTGGGCGAGTGGTCCAACGTGCCGCGCATCCGGGAAAACTTCGCCTGGCGCTCTTTCAACGTGCTGCTCCTCTCGGGCCTGTGGCGCCAAGCCATCGACATGCTCAAGGACGCGAGCGGCCGGGCCGGGCACGGGCTGCATTCCGGCAGCGCCGCAACGGACCTCGCCGTCGGACTCGCCTATGTCTATGCCGGCCGCGGGTACATGGCTCTGGATCCGTTGCTGGCCGCGATCGCCCAGCTGGAGGTGCGGGCGAGCCTGCAGTCCCTGCGCCAGGCCTACGCCGCTACTGCGTTTGCCTACGCCCAGACCGGCAACTCGGTCCAGGCCACGATCTACCTGGACCGGGCCCGCTCGGCTGACGGCCCGGCCCGCTTCACGGTCGGCAGTTCCACCGAGTTCTGCATGGATATGGCGTCGCGGTGGCTCGGTGACCCGGAAGCCAAGGACCGGCTGATACGGACCGCGGAGGAGCATTTCCGGAAGGGCCGCTACACCCTGGCCGGCATCTGCATGCTCGGGGCCACCGTCAACGGCACCGTCAAGGATTTTCTTTTCATGGAGGAAATCGCCGGGCTGCGGCAGGGGCCGCTGGCCGAGCTGTCCCGGACGGTCGCCGTCGGCAGCCGGAAGAAGGACGCCGCGATCATGCTCGAAGCCGCCGGGCAGGCCGCGGGCCTCGAACTGGACGCCGTCCAGGCCCGGTGCGCCGCGCTCGCATTCGACTTCGCGAAGGGCGCCGGACTGACCGCCAGCGCCAACGCCGCCTACAGCATGCTGGAGAGCCTCTCGGAGTCCGTACCGGCGCTGCCCGTCATGCCGCGCAACAAGGGCCCGCTGCTGACAGACCGGGAGCGGCAAATCGCCACCCTGGCCGGGAACGGGGTCTCCAACAAGGACATCGCCCTGGAAGTGGGCATTTCCGTCAGGACCGTGGAGGGCCACTTGTACCAGGTGTTCACGAAGCTCGGCGTTTCTTCGCGAAGTGATCTGCTTGGACTCATCTAGGGGGCCGGCGGGAAACCCCGGCACGGCGCCGGCCCGCGCCTTGACCGGGAGGTCGGAAGATTTGATGTCGGCAGTGGAAGCCCTCCAGGGCGGCAGCCATGTGGCCGTGTTCGTCCTCGGCGACAGCGGGATGGGCAAATCAAGGCTCATCGATGCCGTCGTCGGGGAACTGGGCCCCGAGGTGACGCCGGTGCCGATCCACGGCAGCGCGTCGCTGACCAAGGTGCCCTACGGTGTCCTGGGTCCCTTCATCGTCGGACTGCCGGTCCAGGAAGCAACATCGCAGCTGGCCGTGCTGAGGACGCTGTGGGCGCATCTGGAAGAGCAAAAGCGGGCCACCCAGAAGCCCCTCCTGCTGGTCGTTGACGACGCACACGATCTCGACGAGGCGACGGCCGGAATCCTCGCGGAGCTGGCGGCGGCCGGCTGGGCGAAACTGCTTGTGGGCGCGGCGGCCCGGCCCGGACTGCCGGAACCGCTCCTGCAGCTCTGGTTTGAAGGCATCGCCGAGCGGCACGACCTGCGCCCGCTCACCCTCGCGCAGACCACAGAGATGCTGGAGGGCGAGCTCGGCTCGCAAGTGCTGCCAAACGTCGCCGAGATCCTCTGGGAGGCCTCCGGCGGCAACCCGATGCTCCTCAACGGGCTCCTGGACGACGCCAGGAACGACGGGACGCTGCTGCGGCGCAACGGTGTCTGGTTGTTCACCCGGCACCTGAACAGCCACGGTGACCGGCTGACCGACGTCGTGCGCCGCCAGTTGCTGCTGCGCTCGCCGGAAGAACGGCAGGCCCTGAACCTCGTGGCGCTGGCCGAACCCGTGTCCCGGGAACTGATCGAGTCGGTGGCCGGCGAAGAGGCCGTGGGATCACTGATCGACAGCGAACTGATCCGGGTCACGGACACCGGGACGGGTGAGCTGCGGCTGTGGCATACCGTGTACGGCGACACCTTGCGGAACCTGATTTCACCGGCCAGGAGCCTGCAGCTTCGGCAGAGCCTGCTGCGCAAGATGGACAGCGAGCCGACGTCTGCCGAGGGACTGCTGCGGCAAGTGAGCTGGTCGATCGAATGCGGCGCGGAGGTCGAGGACCGGCAGCTCCTGAGGGCGGCCGTGCTGGCGAGCCGGCTTTACGAGGACGAGCTCGCCCGCAAGGCTGCCGTCCTGGTCAAGGATCCGGAACTGCAGATGGCGGCCCGCGCCGTGATAGCACGGACCCGCTACAACGCCTCCGACTACATGGCGGCCCGGGACATCCTCGACGCCGATTTCGGGCAGGGAAACAGCATCCCCGGGCTCCTGGCCGGATCCCTCCTGTGGGCCGCAACGATGTCAGCGCTGGGCCACACACCGGCAGAGATCATCAAGCGGGCACAGGTGCTCCGACGCGCCGCCGAACGCCTCGCCGCGGCCCGGCCCGACGACGCCGAAGCCATTCACCGGGCCACGGAAGAGCGGCTGGAGATTCTGGAAGCCATGGTCCTGGCGCTGGCGGGCGAGTACGCGGCAGCCCCGGCCGCGGCGGCGTCCGGCGAGGACGCGGCTGCCGGCACCCCACACTCGAACACCCCACAGTCGAACACCCTCGTACAGGCGTTCCGGCTCTGCCTCGACGCGGAGCGGCTCCTTGCCGGCGGCAAGGGACTGAGCGCCCTCGCCGCGATGACCCGGGCCATAGAGGCCGCCGGGGCCGATCACGATGAGCTCTACTTCCTCACCGACTTCCTCGTCGTCCGATCCGCGGCCGCCGCAATCCACTCCGGCGACTGGCAGGGGGCGGAAAGCCTCCTGACCGGCTTCGTCGCCGGATCCGGGCCCAACCTGATTTCCTTCGGCGGGGGAGTGCACGCGGCGCACGGCATCATTCTGCTCTACCAGGGCAAGGCCGCCCAGGCTCTGAACACGCTAAGTGCCGCGCTCGAAGCGCTGCGGTTGACCGACCCCCAGCAGCTGTTCGCGCTCACGGCGGCCATGGCCTTCGCGGCAGCCGCCGAAGTCGGTGCCCAGACGAAGGCGGAGCTACTCCTCGCCGACTTCGAGGCAGCACCCGCGGCCCTGCCGCGGTACATGCGCTCACTGGCCGCGATGGCCGTGGTCTATGGAAAGGCCCGGCTCGGGAACTACCCGGGTGCCATCGCGGAACTGAAGCGGCTCGGCCGACCTTACCCGGACGTGGACACCGCCGGGCTCGAACTCGACGCGCTGGCCTTCTGCCTGGCCCTGGGGGACACGGACTCGGCGCCGAGGCTGCTCGAACTCCGGGCCGGGCTCGAGGGGCCAAGGCCCGCCGCGATCTGCGCCTACGCCGCAGCCATCAGCGCGGACAACGCCGCAGACCTCCTTGAGGCCGCGAAAGCCTGTGAAGCGGCGGAATTGTGGGCCTTTGCCGCCCTCGCCTACGACGCCGCGGCGCACGCCTACCGGGCCGCGGGCGACACCCTCAGGGAGCGCATGGCCAATTCCCAGCGGAAGCGGTGCCTGGACCGGGCCGATGACCTTCCCGGCGACGAAGCGGCCAAGAACGATGACTCGCTCGGCATACTGACCCGCCGCGAGCGCGACATTGTGGCGCTGGCGGTACGCGGCCTCACTGACCGGCAGATTGCCGCAGAGCTCCAGGTGTCCGTGCGCACGGTTGAAGGCCATCTCTACCGCAGCTACGCGAAGCTCAACGTCAAGGGCCGTGAGCAGCTTCCCGGTATCGGCGGGCACTAGCGGCAAGCAAGGGAGAGGCCGCGTGGGCCCGTGTCCGCCGGCCGGCCCGCCGTGGCGGGGCCGCTTCCCCGGTGTCCGGGCCGCTACCGGCGCCGGACACGTGCGGCGGGATGGCGACTACTTGGTTTGGGCCTTGCGGCAGCGCCGGTCCAACTGAGTACAGCTACGTAGAGCGGGCGGAATACTCGCTAGGTAATCGAGTACTACTTACGCATACCGAAAATACGCCTAGTCCCTACCGTTGAGGTATCACCGCTCACACTTTGATTGCGAAGGTCTCTCATATGTTCCAGCAAGACGCCGGCTTGCCAACGGGCAGCGGCCAGACAGAAATAGTGTTTCCGGCGCAAAGAAACGGTCATGGCCGCAGTAAGGACAGACCCTTCACCCGCCAGGAGGTCGTTGCCGACATCGTTGAGACCCTGACGTCGGGTTCCGGCTGCGGCATCGTGCTCGTGGGCGACCACGGGGCCGGCAAGTCCTTTATCGCCCAGCGCGCCCTGGAGCAGCTCGGCGACGAGTACCTGGTAGTCCAGGTCAGGGGCAGCTCCATATCCTCCAAGCTTCCCTACGGGGCCTTGAGCGTCCTGCTCAACGACCTCGACGCCTCCCACCTCGAGCACCCGCTGATGGTGTTGCGCGGACTGACCCAGCTGCTCCACAACAAATCCGAAGGCCGGCGAATCGTCCTCTTCGTGGACAACGCCCATGACCTCGACGAGCTCTCCAGCATGATGGTGGCCCAGTTGAGCGCCGGGTCCCATGTCACGTTGCTGGCGGCGTGCGTTGACATGCCGCACATTGGCGGGGACATCATGGGCCTGTGGAAGGATGACCTGCTCCGACGGGTGGACCTCGGACCGTTCGACTTCGCAGAGACGGCAACAACGTTGCACCACGAATACGGCGGCCGGTTCTCCCTGACCGCTGCCCGGGCGCTTTGGAGTGCGAGCGGGGGCAATGCCTTGTTCCTCCATTCCCTGGCCCGGGAGCAGATCAAGCTGGGCACAGTGATCCGCCAGGACGGTGTATGGTTCCTGGGCAACGGCCCCATCGCCTTGACCGGAGAGATCCGGGACGTCGTGAAGGCACGCCTCAACCGGCTCGGCAACGGCCAGCGCGACGTCTTTGAACTGCTGGCACTCGCCGGGGCAGTCCCGCTGCAGACCCTCATGCTCATCGCCAACCCGCAGGATATGGACGCGCTCCAGGAGCGGGCCCTGATCCGGGTCACCCATGACCATCCGCCGATGGTCAGCATCGCCAATCCGGTGACCGCCGGAATTGTCGCCAACGTGGTCCCGCCCGGGCGCAGCGCCGAACTCCGCCGCCGGCTCACGGCCGTTCTCCAGGAATCGGACGCGCTGGACACCGGCGGCTCGGCCGGCGTCGCCTGGGCGCTGGATTGCGGGGAAGAGGTGAGCTCCCAGGTCGCCCTGGCCGCCGCACGCGCCGCGAACGGTGCATCCGACCACGCGGCCGCCTTGCGATTTGTCCAGGAGGTCGAAGGAAGCGAACCCGCTGCCCTGATGGCCATCGAAACAGTCAATGCCCACATCTCGGTGAACAACGAGGACTCCGCACGCCGGGTTCTGGAGGCACTGGATGACGGCGCGTGCGCCAAGCTTCCCCTGACCGAGTGGACCGCTTTGCAGCTGCTGCGCGTGGAACTGGACAAACGCAGCACCGCCCCGGGCGCCGACCCCGAAGCCCGGATACAGGAGTTCGCCGAGCGGCTGGCTGCCGAGCCCGCCGCACAGAGTTCAGTTGCAGTTGCAGCCCGGGAGCGGCTGCGCCTGGCGGAGGCTGGGCTCGCCGCTTTCCGTGGACGCTACGACGAAGTCCTGGCCATAACCGACGGCGTGGACGCGGGGGACCTGGGCAGCGAACCAAGGATCCTGACCGCCAGCGTGCGCAGCGAGGCCCTGGCCGTCACCGGCAACGTGGTGCGGGCGCTCGCCCTTGGAAAGCAGATCCTGGCGGCCACAGCCGGCGTGCAGCTCCCGGACCATGCGGTTCGTGAGATCAGGGGCAGGTTCCTCCTCCTCCTTTTGCTCTCCGGCAAGTTCAGGGAAACGTCCGTCTATCTTGAGGAGACGTACAGCGGCGCAGAGCCCCAGACCAGGCTGGGCGGGATGTTTGAGATCGGGCACGGCGTCATGGACCTGCATGCCGGACACCTCGACGACGCCTTGTCCCGGCTCCAGGCGGGCCGGTGGCAGCTCAGGGCGCAGGACCCCGACGCTTTGGGCGGCCTGGCCGCGGCCGTGTGTGCCTATGCCGCCGCACTCCAGGGCGAAGAGGAAATGGCCGGCCTGCTACTGGACGATCTTGCCCAGGCCAGGCCGCCCGCGGCCTGGCTGGTGGAACGGCTCACACGCTATTTCGAACTGTCGGCCCAGGCCGAGCTCGGCCAGAGGGCAATGTCCATCCGTGCGCTCTCGGCCGAAGCGGGCAACGACGCCGAAACGTCAGCACTGGCCCCCGCGCTCCTGTTCCAGTCCGCCGCGGCCCGGCTGGGAGACCGCCAGACTGGCCAGAAGCTCGGCAGCCTGAGCGGGAGGGTGACCGGACAATTCGCGGCCCTGTGCTCGCGGCTGGCCGAAGGCATGCGCGAGGCTGACAGCGAGCAGTTACTGGCAGCATCCAAGGAAGCTGAGGCATGCGGCAACACCGTGTTCGCCCGGGACGCGGTGCGGAAAGCCGTCGGCTGCGCGAACGACGCCGGCAACCGCATCGCGCTGCGGATCGCCCAGCGGGCGCAGCAGTCCCTCGATGACAAGTTCGGCAGTCCGAAGAACGGGCTGCGGTCGCTTACAACCTCAACCCTGACGGCGAGGGAATGTGAAGTGGCGGTCCGGGCCGCTGCCGGTACGTCCAACCGCAAGATCGCGGAACAGATGCACGTGTCCGTCCGCACTGTGGAGGGACACCTCTATCAGGTGTATTCGAAGCTGCACGTCGCCAGCCGATCGGAACTCAAAGATGTCATCTCGACTCCGGCAGACAGCGCCAGGCTCGGCTGAGCCCGGCAGACTGCAGGCGGCAACCCGGACGGCTATTCAAGACGGGCAGAAACTGGCAGGAAGAACCGGCGATGGAAAGCCTGGCTGAGACCTCGGCACTGATCGAGCGCTCGGCGCTGGTCAAGGACCTGGTGCGTTGCCTGCGTGACGACACCCGATCAGGTGCGCTCATCGTCGGCGGCGCGGGCGCGGGCAAGACCGCCGTCCTCAAGGCCGCCATCCGCGAACTCGAGCCCCACCGCCACCTGATTCGGCTGACCGCCACTCCGGCCCTGGCCAGCGTTCCTTTCGGTGCCTTGGCGCCGTACTTGTCCCGGCTTCCTGACCGGGAACTCGACTCCTACGCAGCCGTCGTGGAAGCGATGGCGCGCAGCCTGAAATCCGAGGCGGACCGCCCTCTGTTTGTGGTCGACGACGCGCATTGCCTCGATCATGGGACCGTCCGGCAGTTGGCTCAGGCGGCGGCGACCGGCGCCGCGGGAATCCTCGTGGCCTGCCGTCCCGGGCCGATGATTCCGGAAGAGTTCCTCGCGCTC
Source organism: Arthrobacter sp. 10N44_2 (assembly GCF_056394385.1). Taxonomy (NCBI): domain Bacteria; kingdom Bacillati; phylum Actinomycetota; class Actinomycetes; order Micrococcales; family Micrococcaceae; genus Arthrobacter; species Arthrobacter sp. 10N44_2. The sequence goes on from NZ_JBFTHT010000005.1 coordinate 191,941, forward strand.
TGGGACGACGGGATAATTGCCAAGTTCGACCTTTACCCGCTGAGCCGGATCGGAACCCACCAACTGTGCGAGCAGGTCCTGCGGGCCGACGTCTCTCCGTGGGTTAGTGCGTTGTTCCATAAGGCGGCCGACGGCAATCCGCTCATGCTGATGTCCCTGATCCAGCATGCCCGGGCCAGCGGCGCCTTGGGCCTCCGGCACGGCGTGTGGTTCCTGCTGGCCAACCCCGACATGGCCCAAGTTCCGGCCGCCGACGTTGTGGACCGGCAGTTGCGCTCCATGACACCGGAGGAAAAGACCGCCGCCACGATCGTTGCCATGGCCGGACCGCTATCCCTGTCCCAGATTCTGCGGATCAGTGGTCCCAAGGCCGTCGATGCCCTGGACACCGCGGGCATTATTGCCGTCTCCACGGGACATGACCGGCTGGTACGGCCCGCCAGCCCGATCCTTGGCGAAATTATCCGCCAGCGGGTCCCGGCCGGCCGCAGTTCGGCCCTGCGTTCGAGTGTGTTGTCGCTTCCGTCAGCGCGTGCCGCGGCGCCGGGAGCGGCCCTCAACCGGCTGCGCTGGTCCATGGACTGCGGCGTAGAGATCCCTCCGATCCAGCTCCTGCAGGCCGCTGTCGCCGCGAACACGGACCTGGACCCTGCGACCGCGTCCCGGATGGCTGGCGCCATCCGGGACGCCCGGTTCCTCCCCGAGGCCCGGATCCAGTTGGCTTATTCGCACTTCATCGCGGGGCACACCGAGGCCGCTGTGGCGTGTCTGGAGGCCGCACAGCCGGTGCCCGCCGGACGGCCGTCCTACCTGGCTGCCCTCCTCGCAGCCCGGCTCGGGTCCGCAACGCCGGCCCGGCAACAGCAAGCCGACGCCGGGCCGCACCGCCCGGCCTTTGGACTGTCCATGGAACCAGGGCTCCTGGAATCGCGGGCCCGGGATTCACTGTCTGCGGATTTCGCAACGTGCACCGACCTTTCCGGGCGCGCTCCGGCGGGACGGCCGTCGGACGTGACAGCTGCCGGGGGACTGGCCACAGAGCTTCTGAGTCACTCGTGGGACGGGAAGTTCATGGCAGTTGGAACCGTGCTGCGCGAACTCATCGCCGCGGCCGGCGCCTATCCCGAAATCCGGGTCCCGGCAGTTTCCCTCCTCGCCGAACTCTTGACCGCCCAAGGTCAACTCCGCGCAGGGCTGCGATTGGACGGAGAGGCATGGGGCGGCGCCCGAACCGCAAGCCTGGAACTTCCCTTGGTCTACGAGGACCTCGTGGTGCGCCACTGCCTGAATCTGATCTGGGCCGGCGATTGGGACCGGCTCGGAAATGTCCTGGACGATTACGCGGCCCGTGAGCCTGGGCGTCTGCTGTACAGCGGCGGCATGCTGCACCTCATGCGGGGCTACTCGCGGTTGCGCCAGGGCAGGATGCGTGAAAGCTTGGCCGAACTTCGGCTGAGTGTCGAAGAGCTTACTATCGCCGACCCGTTAGGTCTGTTGCCTTTTGCGCGCGCCGTTGCGGCCTACGCCGCAGGCGCCGTCGGACGCCACCATGAGGCCAGCCAGCATGTGCTGGCCTACCGGCTCTCGGAGTACCGGGAGCCGAAAACCCTTCACCTGCTGGCAGAGGCGTACTGCCGGGCGGCTGAACCCGGAGAAGGGCCCGGAGGGAGCGGTGCCGGAGCTTTGGCGCGGCTGGCGGACGAGGCCCTGCACGAGAGCCTGCGGGGCGTTGAAACCGATATCAGGCGGCTCGCGCTCCGCGGCGGTGACACCTCGGGCGCCGAAGCCCTCGCCCTCAGCAGCGGCGCAGTCGACGGCCCGGAAGCCAGGCTGGTGGAGTCCTACGCGCGAGCGGTGTCGGCGTCCGATGCGTCCGACCTCATTGGCATCAGCGACGACGCGCTCAATGCAGGGCACGGGCTCCTTGCCCTTGAGGCCGCCCAGCAGGCCGAGCGGATCCTGGCAGACGACCCGGAGCGGTGGCGGCTTACCGCGGTCCAGCGCCGGGTCCATCACCGCCTGGTGGAGGCCGGAATGTTGTCGCAATTGGAGGTCGTCCGCAGCGATCACGGCGCCCCGTTGACTGCCCGCGAGACCGAAGTCCTGGAACTGGTGTCGGGCGGGGCCACGAACGCCGAGATCGCCACCGCGCTCTGTGTGTCACTTCGGACAGTGGAGGGGCACCTGTCCCGGATCTTCGCCAAGCTCGGCGTGGGCCGGCGGGCGGACCTCCTGGACCTCGGCCCGCTGCCCTCCTGACCGGCCCGGCCCGGCATGGCGTGACCTGGCTGTGGCGTGCGTACAGCACGGGTGGCCTGCGGGACCAGCGGGAGTAGCTCCAAGTAGTGCCATGGCGAGTAGGGCGTCAGAAATCGGGTAAACGCTACTCGTGTGCAGAGTCCGTTCGGGCGATTGACTTAAGCCAGTCCCACGAACAGCTCCATCCCGAACAGCTCCATCCCGAACAGCTCCACCCCGAACAGCTCACAAAGGTCTCAAAATGAGGAACTTGAGGGCGGTCAGCAACCGCAAGCATGGCCCGAGGAAAGTGTGGTCTCAAATTCCTTGCTTGCGGATGCGGCCACTGCCACCATTAGAGGTGATCGGGCCGTAATCTTTCCCACTAACTCCTTCATTGGAATCGTGCGGTGCCTCAACGGGCAGCCGCGCGCCAAGGTCGGAGCCGGCGGCGTCAGAGCCTTCTGAGACCGAGGCTCTCCCCCCAGCCGCCGCCGGCTCCCTTAATCGGTCTACACGCGGGTCCGCGCCATCGAGAAGCGCGGCCCTGACACCGGCGCCGTCGGGCATCGCCGCAGGGGGTAGCGGCGCGTGACGACGTCTTGTGTGCGAGCCCTCGCCGGCCCTGGCGTCACGCGCCGGCATGTCGGGCGACCCTTGCGCCGCGCAGGCCTTGCGCCGTAGCAGTGAGATCCGGCCGGATGTTCCGGCGCCCCTGTTGGATGCCGCTGCTGGATCCCGTCGGCCCACGGCTCCCGCCAATGGGTCCCGGCGACGCACACCCGCGGCCCCTGCGATCATCGCCGCGGCCGCTATCGGTCGTCGTTCGCCATTCTTGGGCAGCACCAGCCCAACCCGCCTGGCTGGGGGTTGATTGCGGCTGCCCTTGGGCAATGCTCCTGTCGCGGTCCGGGTCTTGGCCGCCGAAGGGCACCGCCGCGGGAGCCGATGGCCGCCGGAGCCGGCTAACGGGGCGCGGACCTCCGCCCGGGTTCCGCGGTGTGCGGGTCCGCGCGGTGGCCGCGCGGTGGGCGCGCAGGAGGGCTGCAGGAACGTGGGATAATTAGGTTTAATCTGTGTGACGTATTTTGCACGCTGGCCGCCCGGCCGGCGCGGTGTACGCCGCAGCGAACGCCGATCCAGGAGTCTCCGCCATGGTTGCCACCCCAGCCCATCTCCGCCGCTCTGCCGCCGCGCTCGGAAACGAGGAGGTCCTGAGGATCCGCAACGACTTCCCGATTCTGCAGCAGCACGTCAACGGCAGGCCGCTCGTCTACCTGGACTCCGGTGCCACCTCGCAGAACCCGCTCAGCGTGCTCGAGGCCGAGCAGGAATTCTATGAGCAGCGGAACTCCGCGGTCCACCGTGGGGCACACCACCTCGCCGTCGAGGCCACCGAGGCGTTCGAAAACGCCCGGGAAACGGTGGCGGACTTCGTCGGGGCGGAGTGGGATGAGCTGATCTGGACCTCCAACGCCACGGAGGGCCTGAACCTGCTCACCTATTCCTTCCTCAACGCTTCCCTGCCGGGCGCCGGACCCGGAGCGGCCCGGTTCGCCCTGGCCCCGGGCGACGAGCTCGTGGTCACGGAGATGGAGCACCACGCCAACCTGATCCCCTGGCAGGAGCTGGCGGCCCGGACCGGCGCCGTCGTGAAGTTCATCCCGATCGACGACGCCGGCGCCCTTGACATGGAGGCCGCTGCCGGCATCATCGGCCCGCGCACCCGCGTCCTGGCGTTCACGCACGCGTCAAACGTCCTCGGCACCATCAACCCGGTGGCCGCCCTGGTGGCCCTGGCCCGGTCCGCGGGAGCCCTCGTGGTGCTCGACGCCTGCCAGTCCGCACCGCACCTGCCCCTGGACGTGAAGGCGCTCGACGTCGACTTCGCGGTGTTCTCCGGCCACAAGATGCTTGCCCCCACCGGCATCGGCGCCCTCTATGGCCGCTCGGAGCTGCTCAACGCGATGCCGCCGTTCCTGACCGGCGGCTCCATGATCACCACCGTCACGATGGAACGGGCGGGTTTCCTGCCCAGCCCGCAACGCTTCGAAGCCGGCACCCAGCGCATTTCGCAGGCCGTGGCACTCTCCGCGGCGGTAAATTACCTCAGCGAAACCGGGATGGACCGCATCCACGCCTGGGAAGCCGAACTCGGCCAGCGCCTCGTGCGCGGCTTGGAGTCCATCCCCGGGATCCGAGTGCTGGGTCCGGCGGCCGGGCAGGAGCGGATTGGCCTGGCGGCATTCGACGTCGCGGGCGTCCACGCGCACGACGTCGGCCAGTTCCTGGACAGCCGCGGCATCGCCGTGCGGGTCGGCCACCACTGTGCCCAGCCCCTGCACCGCCGGCTCGGGCTGACGGCGACGACGCGCGCCAGTACGTACCTTTACAACACCACGGACGATGTGGACGCGTTCCTGAACGCGGTCGCCGATGTCCGTGCCTACTTCCAAGCCTAGGACGGACATCCATGAGTCTTGACCAGCTTTACCAGCAGATCATCCTCGAACATGCCAAGGCCCGGCACGGCAGCGGCCTCGCCGCCGCGGACGCGCCCAAGGAGGCCAGCTGCGGCCAATCCCACCAGCTGAATCCGACCTGCGGCGACGAAATCACGGTCCGGGTGTCCGTGGCCGGCGGGAAGGTCAGTGAGCTGCGCTGGGACGGCGACGGCTGCTCGATCTCGATGGCCTCGGCGTCCGTGCTGACAGACCTCGCCGAGGGCATGACAGTCGAGGAACTCAGCGCCGTCATTGACAGCTTCCGCGAGGTGCTGCGCTCGCGCGGGAAGGTGCCGGCCGACCCGGAGGTGCTGGGCGACGCCGCGGCGTTTGAGGGCGTGTCCCGTTATGCTGCCCGGGTCAAATGCGCCATGCTCTCCTGGGTGGCCGCGGAGGACGCCCTCGGCCAGGCGCTGACGGCCTGACGGCAACACATCAGGGCCGGCCCAGGCCCTTGTAGGTCCAGCCGGCCGCCCGCCACTTGGCAGGGTCCAGGACGTTGCGGCCATCCAGGATGCGCGGCGCGGACACGAGCGCTTTGGCGGCGTGCGGATCCAGCTCCCGGTACGCCTGCCACTCGGTCAGCAGCAGCACGGCATCGGCCCGGTACAGCGTCGTCTCCAGGTCCGGTTCCAGCTGGAGTTCGGGGAAGCGCTTGGCGGCATTGGGCAGGGCCTGGGGATCGGTGACCGTCACCACGGCGCCCTGCAGCTGCAGCTGCGCGGCGGCGCTCAACGCGGGGGAGTCCCGGACGTCGTCGCTTTCGGGCTTGAACGCCGCGCCCAGGACGGCGACCCGCTGGCCCAACAGGGACCCGCCGCACAGTTCGCGTGTCAGCTCCACCACCCGGGTCCGGCGCCGCATGTTAATCGCATCCACTTCCCGCAGGAAGGTCAGAGCCTGGTCCGCCCCCAGCTCGCCGGCGCGGGCCATGAAGGCACGGATGTCCTTGGGCAGGCACCCGCCGCCGAATCCGATGCCTGCGTTCAGGAACTTCCGCCCGATCCGCTCGTCGAGCCCGATCGCATCGGCCAGCCGGGTGACGTCGGCGCCGGTGGCTTCGCAGACCTCGGCCATGGCGTTGATGAAGGAGATCTTGGTCGCGAGGAACGAGTTGGCTGCCGTCTTCACCAGTTCCGCCGTGGCGTAGTCCGTCACCAGCCGGGGTGTCCCGCCCGCCAGGGGAGTCTCGTAGACCCTGTCGAGGACGGCCACCGCGGGATGGTCTTCGCTGCCGTCCGGCGTGCCGTAGACAAACCGGTCCGGGTTCAGGGTGTCTGTCACGGCATGGCCTTCGCGCAGGAACTCGGGATTCCAGACCAGCGAGGCGCCGGGCTCTGCCTCCGCCAGCACCTCGGCCAGGCCCGCGGCGGTTCCCACAGGCACCGTGGATTTGCCGGCGACGACGTCGCCGGGGGAGACGTATTCAGCGAGCGAGGCGACGGCGGCGTCGACATAGCGCAGGTCGGCGCCGTTTTCGCCGCGTTTCTGCGGCGTTCCGACGCAGATGAAGTGGACCTCGGCGCCGCGGGCGGCCGCCATGTCGGTGGTGAACCGCAGCCGGCCCGATTCCTCAAGTTGGGACAAGAGTTCGTCGAGCACGGGTTCGTAAAAGGGGGCGTGGCCTGCTGAAAGCTGTGCCACTTTGTGTTCGTCGACGTCGATTCCGACGACGTCGTGACCCAGCTTTGCCATGCATGCGGCATGGACCGCGCCCAGGTAACCGCAACCAATAACCGAGATCCGCATAGTTCCGATCTCCTCCCGTCGGGCCCTGTTCACAGGGTACGTGGTGGACGTCGGGATCGCACAGCCTCACGGCGCGCCATGAACAGCCTGGCCACGAGCGCGCCGGCCATGGCGCCGATCGTGTTTGCGGCGACGTCGGCGACGGACGGAAAGCGCGCCGGCAGGAACGCCATCTGGCCGAGTTCGATCACGACGGAGAGGATGAACCCGGCAACGGCCCCGCCCCACCAGAGCCGCAGGCCCAGGATGATGGCGACCAGGGCGCCCAGCGGAATAAACAGGATCACGTTTGAGGAAAATTCCACCACCCCGTAGTCGAACCAGGGAGGGACGCCCCAGCTGTGCAGTTGCCGGAGCCACCGCATGAGGTAGGTGGCCGCGCCCCGGTCAACGGGCACCGGCCAGAAGGCAATCAGGCCGAGGACCGGAACACAGGCGCACAGGCCCCAGATGGCGACGCGGCGGGGTAGCAACTGGCGTCCCCTTTCAGCGGTCCACCTTTTTGCTGATTCTAGCGGCCGGCGGCGGCAGGCGCAGGGTGCGCATGCCGCCGCCGGTGTGCCGGATGCTAGCTGAGCAGCCCGGCCACGCCAATCGCCGCCGTCGCGGCCCCCAGCAGCATGGAGATGCTGACCAGGACCACATGGACGGTCAGGAAGCGCGTGGCCTTGCCGTTGGCGTCGCGGGCACGCGGATCCTTCATGACCCGGCGCAGGAACTGCGGCCAGACAACAAGGGACCAGACGCCGGCGACGATCAGGACGACGGCGAGGACCGCGGGCAGTTCCACGGGGTCAGTGGCTTTCGAGCCAGGCCTGGGCCTGCTGGGACTGCAGGTTCAGGGCCTTGCCGACCATCGGTTCTGCGGCGTCGGCGATCTTGCCGCCAAGGAACGGCACCGAGGAGGTCACGTCGCCCTCGAGCTCGATCCGGGTGCTGCCGCCGTCGGACACAAGACGCTGGACAGCCTTCACGTCCAGCGGGGCGCCGGAGACCTTCAGGGAGATCTTGCTCTGCCGGGAGCCGTCGGCGGCGGGGGCCTCCCAGGCCTCCAGCTGCGTCACCTTCAGGCTTTCGCCAACAAATTTCCGGGCAATGTCGGGCATCCGGGTGGTGGGGATGGTCCGCACGGTGGTGGTGTTGAAAGCGCCGGCGGTGTCACCGTCGATGGCGAAGGATTCCAGGGTGCCGCCGACGAGTTCGCTCGTGTGGCGCAGGAAGTCTTCATTGACGAAAACCGCGGTAACGCGGTCGACGCTGTGCGGAACGGTGGTGGATGCACTCAGGGCCATAGGGGGGTCCTCCGTGATGTGGAAGTGGACGTTTCGGGCTCCAACATCCTACGTGGTGTGCCGGGCTGGCTCCGATTCGAGGTTTTCCAGATCCCGGGCGGCGGCGGTGATATTCCGCGACATGGCGGGAAAAATGACACTGTGGAACGGCAGCACTGCGAGCCAGTAGAGGCGGCCGCTGAGGCCCTTGGGGAAGAAGATGGCGCGCTGGCGGTAGCGGCTGCCCGTCCCCTCCGGCTCCACGGAAAGTTCGAGCCAGGCCCGGCCCGGGGCCCGCATTTCGGCACGCAGCCGCAGCAGCCGGCCACGGTCGATCCGCTCGACCCGCCACCAGTCCACCACCTCGCCCTCGGCCAGCAGGTGCGGGTGCCGGCGGCCGCGCAGCAGCCCCGCCCCGCCGGTGAGCTTGTCCAGCCAGCCGCGCACCTGCCAGGCCAGTGGCAGGGAGTACCAGCCGTTCCGGCCGCCGATTCCTTCGATGACGGTCCACACATATTTGGGGTCCACGTCGCTTTGGAAGCTTCGCTCGTCCACGTACACGGCGTGTCCGGACCAGTCCGGGTCGCTCGGCAGGGGATCGGCGTCGACGCCGGCGCTGGCCCACGTGGTCTCCACCTGGCCGTCGCGTTCCTTGCCCAGGGCGAGGGCCACGGCCCGCCGGTAAGGGGTCAGGCCGCCCTCCGGCGCAGGGATGTACGCGTCGATGTCGTGCTCGGCGGCGACGGCGTCGTGCTGGAGTGATTCGACGAGCGGCAGGGACATGGAGAGCGGGATGGGGGTGGTCAGTGCCACCCACAGACCGGCCAGTTTGGGGGCCGGCACCGGCAGCGCCAGCACCACCCGGTGCGGCAGGCGGGCCTCTGCGGCGTATTCCTGCATCATTCCGGCGTAACTGAGCACCTGGCGGCAGCCGATGTCGAAGGTCCGGTTGATGGGTCCTTCCAGCGATGCTGCCGCCACGAGGTAGTACAGGACGTCACGGACCGCGATCGCCTCGATCTTGTTGCGCACCCAGCTCGGGGCGGGCATCAGCGGCAGCGTCTCGGACAAATGCCGGATCATTTCGAACGACGCCGAACCCGAGCCGATCACGACGCCGGCCTGGAACACCACCGCGTCCACCGGGCTGTCCAGGAACACCTTCCCCACCGCCTCGCGGGAGCGCATGTGGGTGGACAGTTCGGCCCCGGCCGGGTGCAGGCCGCCGAGGTAGACGATCCTGTCCACACCGGCGGCGGCCGCGGCCCGGGCGGCCGTCCCGGCCATCGTCTTTTCCTTGGCCTCGAAGCCGGCCCCCGCCGCCATGGAATGGACCAGGTAGTACAGGACGTCGACGCCGTCGAGCGCCGCCTGCAGGGCGTCCCCGTCGTCGAGGCTGCTGTGGATCACCTCGACGTCGTCCAGCCAGGGCACGCCGGCGATCTTGGCCGGGGTGCGGACCACGACTTTGACCCTGTGCCCGGCTTCCAGGAGCCGGGGGACAAGCCGGCCGCCGATGTAGCCGGTGGCCCCGGTGACGAGCACGGTCTTAGGGGATGCGGCCTTCGCGGTGGCTGCCTGCGGGGCTGGAGCAGGAGTTCCAGCGGGTTCGGGGGTTGCGGTTGTGGCGTTCATGGTGACTCCTTGTCAGCCAGCAGTTGGCGGGTGGCCTACCAAGCCATTCGGTGCGCGGCCCGCGTTGGATGGGCCGCCCGCTCCTGAAGCCAGCCTAGCCCCGTCGGCGGCGCCCCGGGCAGGCCCCGCCGGCCGGGCCCGTCGGCGGGCCCCGAGGCTCCGCGGTAGGCTTGGAGGACCCGGGATTCTCGCGAATTTCGGCTATTCGTGTTGCCTGCACCCCGTGATCCCATCAGGAGCAACAGCTATGAGCCTCAACGGCCCCTCTCTCACCGGTTTGCGCCGCGTCCTCGCCGAAGACCGGAACTACGCCCGGATCCAGGCCGAGGCCGCCCGCGGGTTCGCCGCCCGCAGCGAGGATTACCAGATCAGCGCCCCGGCCGGAATGCGGTCCACGCTGCTCGCGGAAATGGCGGACGGACTCGCGACCCTGGCGGGAAACGAAACCGGCTCTGCAGGGGCTGGCCGGGGAGTGCCCGTGGTCCTGGCCGTCACCGCGACCGGCCGCGAGGCCGAGGACCTGACCGAGGCCCTGCGCGCCTTCCTGCCGGCCGAGACGATCGCGGAGTTCCCCAGCTGGGAGACGCTGCCGCATGAGCGGCTCTCCCCGCGCTCGGACACCGTGGGCCGGCGGCTGTCCGTGCTGCGGCGGCTCGCGCACCCCGAATCGTCCACCGCCGGTGCGCTGCGCGTCGTCGTGGCCCCCGTCCGCGCCGTCGTGCAGCCGATCGTCGCCGGCCTCGGCGAACTGGTGCCGGTCACCCTGAAAGTCGGCCAGGAGGCCCCCTTCAGCGGTGTCGTCAAGAGCCTGGCCGACGCCGCCTACGCCCGGGTGGACATGGTGACCCGCCGCGGCGAATTCGCCGTCCGCGGCGGCATGCTGGACGTCTTCCCGCCCACCGAGGACCACCCCATCCGGGTCGAGTTCTTTGGTGACGAGGTGGACCAGATGCGCTGGTTCGCCGTCGCCGACCAGCGCTCGCTGACCGCGCCCGGCCTGCACCATCCCACCGAACTCCATGCCCCGCCGTGCCGCGAAATCCTGATCACACCCTCCGTCATGTCCCGCGCCGCGACCCTGAAGTCCCAGCTCCCGGCCGCCGCGGACATGCTGGAGAAAATCGCCGGCGGCATCGCCGTCGAGGGCATGGAATCGCTGGCCCCCGTGCTGGTGGACGCCATGGTGCCGTTCCTGGACCAGCTCCCGGCGGGTTCCATCGCGGTGGTGATCGAGCCGGAGAAGGTCCGCACCCGGGCCCACGACCTCGCCGCCACGAACGAGGAATTCCTCGAGGCCGCCTGGTCCACGGCGTCCGACGGCGGCACCGCACCTCTTGATCTGACCTCTGCGGCGTCCGAAGCGCTGCACTCGGCCAGCTTCCGCTCGCTGACCGAAACCCGCACCGCGGCCCTCGAGCACGGCGTCTCCTGGTGGTCCATCACCTCGCTGGCCGGCGACGAGGAGCTGCTGCCCGACGTCGACGTGCTGAACCTGCACGCCCGGGAACCCCGCGGCTACCAGGGCGACGTGGCGGAAATGATGGACTTCATCGGCTCCCGCGTCCGGGACCAGTGGCGGATCGTCGTGGTCACCGAGGGCCCGGGCCCGGCGCAGCGCCTCGCCGAACTCTTCCACGACAACGACATCCCGTGCGCGCGGGTTGACACGCTCGAGGCCGATCCGCAGGCCGGGCTGATCGAGGTGACCACCGCCGCCGTCGGCCGCGGTTTTGTCCTGGATCCGCTCAAGCTGGCGCTGCTGACCGAGGCTGACCTGCTGGGCCGGACCTCGGCCGGTTCCACGAAGGACATGCGCAGGATGCCGTCCAAGCGGCGGAATGCCGTGGATCCGCTGCAGCTCGTGGCCGGGGACTCCGTGGTGCACGAACAGCACGGCATCGGCCGGTTCGTGGAGCTGATCCAGCGCAAGGTTGCCGGTGGCGGCGAGGGCGTGCGCGAATACCTGGTCCTGGAGTACGCCCCGTCCAAGCGCGGAGCCCCGGGCGACCGGCTCTTCGTGCCCACCGACCAGCTGGACCAGGTCACCCGGTACGTGGGCGGCGACACTCCGGCGCTGAGCAAGATGGGTGGCGCGGACTGGGCGAGCACCAAGTCCAAGGCCCGCAAGGCGGTCAAGGAGATCGCCGGCGAGCTGATCCGGCTGTACTCGGCCCGGATGGCCTCCCGCGGCTACGCCTTCGGCCCGGACACCCCGTGGCAGCGGGAACTGGAGGAGGCCTTCCCGTACGTGGAGACCCCGGACCAGCTGACCACCATCAACGAGGTCAAGGCCGACATGGAGCGGGAGATCCCGATGGACCGGCTGATCTCGGGCGACGTCGGCTACGGCAAGACAGAGATCGCTGTCCGGGCCGCGTTCAAAGCGGTCCAGGACGGCAAGCAGGTCGCCGTGCTGGTGCCCACCACGCTGCTCGCCCAGCAGCACTACGAGACGTTCACCGAACGGTTTTCCGGCTTTCCCCTCGTCGTCAAGCCGCTGTCCCGCTTCCAGACCGGCAAGGAGGCCAAGGAAACCGCCGACGGCGTCAAGGCCGGTTCCGTGGACGTCGTGATCGGCACGCACCGGCTGCTGTCCAAGGACTTCGGCTTCAAGGACCTCGGCCTGGTGATCGTGGACGAGGAGCAGCGCTTCGGCGTCGAACACAAGGAAGCGCTGAAGAAGATGCGCACCAACGTCGACGTCCTGGCCATGAGCGCCACCCCGATTCCGCGCACACTGGAAATGTCCCTGACCGGCATCCGCGAAACCTCCACCCTGGCCACCCCGCCGGAGGAACGGCACCCCGTGCTGACGTATGTGGGCCCGTACACGGACAAGCAGACTTCCGCCGCGATCCGCCGTGAGCTGATGCGCGAAGGCCAGGTGTTCTTCGTCCACAACCGGGTGTCCACGATCGACCGCACCGCGGCGAAGATCCGCGAACTGGTCCCTGAGGCCCGGGTGGAGGTGGCGCACGGGCAGATGTCCGAGAGCCGGCTGGAGCAGATCATCGTGGACTTCTGGGAAAAGCGCTTCGACGTCCTGGTCTGCACCACCATCATCGAGACCGGCCTGGACATCTCCAACGCCAACACCCTGATCGTGGACGGCGCGGACAAGTACGGCCTCTCCCAGCTGCACCAGCTGCGCGGACGTGTGGGACGCGGCCGTGAACGCGCCTACGCCTACTTCCTCTACCCTTCGGAAAAGCCGCTGGGCGAGGTGGCGCTGGAACGGCTCAAGGCCGTCGCAACGCACAATGAGCTCGGCGCCGGCATGCAGCTGGCCATGAAGGACCTGGAGATCCGCGGCGCCGGCAACCTGCTCGGCGGCGAGCAGTCCGGCCACATCCAAGGCGTCGGCTTCGACCTCTACATCCGGCTGGTCGGCGAGGCCGTAGCCGAATACCGGGGCGAGGCGGAGGAGAAGGCCGCCGAAATGAAGATCGAACTGCCGGTCAACGCGCACCTGCCGCACGACTACGTGCCGGGCGAACGGCTGCGCCTGGAGGCTTACCGCAAACTCGCCAGCGCCATCACCTACGAGGCGATCGAGGAGGTCCTCGCGGAGCTCGTGGACCGTTACGGCGAGCTGCCGCTGCCGGCCACCAACCTGATCGACGTCGCCCGGTTCCGGGTGGGCGCCCGCGAGGCCGGATTGTCCGACGTCGCGCTGCAGGGCAACTTCATCAAGTTCTCCCCGGCGCAACTGCCCGAGTCCAAGCTCATGCGCCTGACCCGGATGTACCCCGGCGCGCAGGCGAAGCCGGCTCTGGACGCCGTGCTCGTTCCGAAGCCCAAGACGGCCAGGATCGGCGGCCGGGACCTGCAGGACGCCGAGATCCTGGAGTGGGCCAACGGCGTGATCCGCAACATCTTCTCCGACGCCCCTGTCTCTGCCACACCGGCGGTGAAATAAAAGAATGATGGGAGGACATCACGCCGCGTCGGGAGCCGCGGCGTGGGTAGCCATTGCCTCGACCGGCCCGTATGCGCTCGGCTGGTACCCGCTGGATCCCACCGGAATCGTGATCGGCGCGATGGCGACGGCGGGGACCGCGCTGGTCTGCGACTGGGACCACCGTGCCAGCACGGTGGCGCACGCGCTGCCGCCGCTGTCCAACCTGGTGGCGCGCGGCATTGAGAACGCCAGCGGGGGCCACCGGCAGGGCACTCATTCGGTGCTGGGCGCGGCGTTCTTCGTGCTGCTGGCCACGATCGCCGGGCAGTGGCAGGTGCAGACCCAGTGGGGGCTGCTGTCCGTCGGAGCCGGCCTGCTGTGCATGTTCATGATCAACATCGCCGCGAAGGCACTGAAACTCTTCCCGAAATTCGGCTGGATCAGCAACTGGATCGTCGGGCTGCTCATGGCCGGACTCGTGACGTGGTTCGCGCCGCACCAGTGGACCTGGCTGCCGGTTTCGATGCTTACCGGGGTGCTGGTGCACATTGTGGGGGACATGATCACCACCGGGGGAGTGCCGCTGCTCTGGCCACTTGTGATCAAGCCGCCCAAGGTCCTGCGGAAACTGCCGCTGCTGAAGAACATCTGGAGGGCCAACGGGGCGTTCTCCATCCCGCTGCTGGGCCGGGCGGGTTCGCGGCGGGAATGGTTCGTCCTGATCCCGGTAAGCGGCTACGCCATGGTGGGGATGTTTGGCGCCGGCCTGGCGGTGGCCAAAGCGCACTTCCCCGCGGCCCTGGCCCTCGGCACGGGGCTGGTCAAGGGCCTGTTCGCGCTGGTGCCCGGCTAGGACTGCCACCGGTTAAATGACTGAAGCTCCGGATGAACCGGAGCTTCAGTCATTTAAGGGTCAGGAGAGGCCTAGTTTTCGCCGGCCGAATCCGAGCGGCCCAGCAGGGTCTGCGGGATCCAGAACGCGGCCGCGAAGAGAATCAGGCAGACGGCCATCGGCCAGGTGTTTTCCAGCGTCAGGAAGGACAGCGAGTAGATCGCACCGAGGAACAGGACCATCATCGGCACGAACAGGGCGATGCTGGATCCGAGGCTGTTCTCGACGCGCCGGGACGGGGTGGTGTTGCTGGACATTCGTTCCTCCTCGGCCCCGGGGGGCTCAAAACTGTGGGCGGTGCCGGCACGGTCAGTACGCGGACGAACCCTGTTCACCCTTGACGATCGCGATACCGGAGCTGGCGCCAATACGTGTTGCACCTGCAGCAATCATAGCCTGAGCATCGGCCAGGGAACGCACGCCGCCGGAGGCCTTGACACCCAGGTCCGGGCCGACGGCGCGGCGCATGAGAGCGACGTCCTCGGCAGTGGCCCCGCCGCCGTTGAAGCCCGTGGAGGTCTTCACGAAGTCCGCCCCGGCTTCCACCGCGGCCTCGCAGGCGAGCACCTTCTGGTCATCGCCCAGCAGCGCCGTTTCGATGATGACCTTCAGGATGGCTCCGCCCTCGTGCACGGCGGCCGCGACGGCGGCGATGTCGTCCACCAGCGCGCCCTTGTCATTGGCACGGGCCGCGGCGATGTTGATGACCATGTCCACTTCTTCGGCACCGTCCAGGACCGCGCCGCGGGCCTCGAAGGCCTTGACGTCGCTCGGCGTGGCGCCCAGCGGGAATCCCACCACGGAGCACGTCAGGACGCCGGATCCCTTGAGCGCTTTCTTGACGGTCTTGACCCAGACCGGGTTCACGCAGACCGACTTGAAGTGGTACTCCGCCGCCTCGGCGCAGACCTTGAGGATCTCCGCCTCGCTGGCCTCCGGCTTGAGCAGGGTGTGGTCGATGTAGGAGGCGATGTTGGGCGTCCCCCCGGTGGCGGCTTCTTGGCTCATGGTGGTCCCTTTCGTGGCGGGCCTGGGACGCGGCGGTCCCTTCCCGGGCCTTGTGGGCCTGCGGGCCCTGGCGGCGCCGCGTGGTGCGCGGCTTATCAGGGAACCATCTTGCCATAGGAATGTGCCCGGCGGATGCCCCCGGCCGGGCCTCCCCGGCACGTCAGGCGGCGGCCGCCAGCGGCCGGCCCATGGTGGCCTGAAGCAACTGGGAAGCGCACACCGACGCCGCGGAACCGGAGGCCACGAGCAGCCCCAGCCGGACGCCGTCGTAGGCTGCCGCGTCACCGATCGCCCAGATGCCCGGCACGGAGGTGCGGAAGTCCTGGCCGATGACGATCCCGCCGCCGGCAGCGGTCGCGAGCCCGGCCGTGGCGGCCAGCTCGTCGCGGGCGATGCGCTCCTCGGCGAGGATCACGAGGTCACCGTTCATGCTGGAGCCGTCCTCGAAGACGATGCCCGACGCCGGCAGGGCGGACCCGGCGGCGGTGGGAACGACGGCGGCGGGACGGACGGTGGTGCGGACCGGGCGGACGCCGCGGGACCGGAGCACGGCCTCGGCCTGGCCGGCGGCCGAACCCGTGCCGACCAGGATGCCGAGGGGGCGGCGGCCCAGGACCCGGGTGACGTCCTTGACGGCCTCGCCCAGCCCGGCGGCGTCGTCGATCGTGGAATAGCTCAGGCAGCGGGCGGCACCTTCCACCGGAGCCTCGGCGGGGGCGGAACCGGTGGCGATGACGAGCTCGTCGTAGTCGAACTCCATGCCGTCGGCGGTGGTCACGCGGCGGTTTTCCGCGTCGATATAGCTGGCCGGCTGGCCGAAGCGGACGGATACCTGGGGCAGGACGGCGAGCTCCAGCAATTCCTCGGGGGCGTCGTCCCGGTTGCTGAGGACCGTGATGGCGCCGGCGAACGGGGTCCGGGTGAGCTGCCGGACGAGCGCCTGGGCGGCCCGGCCGGCGCCGGCGATGACGATCCTGGGCCGGGCGGCCGTGGTGGCGGCGGCAGCCGGAGCGCCTGTCAGGGAGGAAGTGGAGATGGGAGACATTGCCGGAGCGGACATGTGCTGGCCCTTTCGCTGGGTGGCCATCGTGTGGCCGGTGTGCTTGATGAACCCCAGCGTAGGCGTCCGATTTTTCCGGGGTGTTTCCCGGGTGTTGCCGCTTCTGCCCTGCCCGTTCGCCAGTATTTACCGGCCGGTAATGCCGTGGGTCACACCGTCGCGAAGGCCGGCAGCAAAGCAACGCGGGGTCACTTAGCGCCTATAGATAGCGGTGGGATGGGCGCTATGTGACCCCGCGTTGGGTTAGACCCGGATCCGGTAGCCGCGTTTCACCACGGTTTCCACCAGCCGGGTGTCCGGCAGCGCGGACCGCAGCCGGCTGACGGTCATGTCCAGGGCATGCACGGAACCGCGCAGCTCCAGCAGGTCCGAGAGCGCCTCGCGGGACAGCACTGCCCCGCCGGCGCCGATGAGCGCGCGCAGCAGCAACAGCGGTGCGGGCGCCATTTCGACCGGCTCGCCGTTGATGCGCAGCGACCGGCCGCGCAGCTCCACCCTGCCGGAAACGGTGTCGAGCCGGCGGACGTGGTTCAGCGCCAGGTGCTCGCAGACCAGCCGGATCAGGGCGCCCATCCGGAACCGTTCCGGGATCAGCGGATGCAGCCCGGCATCGAGCAGCGGCTGCGCGGTGATGGGCCCGACGACGGCGGTCGCCACGGTGGTCTTCAGGCTCTCTACGAGCTGTTTGTAGACGCCCATCTCGTGCGCCGTGCTCCACATCGCGTCCACGGCGGGCGCGCTGGTGAACGTCAGGACATCCAGGTTGCCGCTGCACGCCGCTTCGATCAGCTTGGGCAGCCGGTCGGCGCCGTCGGGCTTGACCCAGCGGTACGGGGTGACCGTCAGGACGGTGGCGCCGGACATGCGCAGGCGCTCGAGCTGGCGGACATCGGTGTAGCCGTGCAGCTGCACCGCGACTGTCTTGCCGCGCACACCCTCGGCCAGGAGCATGTCCACGAGCGTGGACGTGGTTTCGTCGCTGCTGATTCCGACGTCGGCGAGCCCGGCGGCGCGCACGGCGCCGCGGGCTTTGGGCCCGCGGACGAACATCCGGGTGGCGGAGAGGGTCTCCAGCAGCTGGTCGCCAATGCCAAACGTGTCCGCGGCCTCGCACCAGCGGCGCATGCCGTAGGCGGTGGTCGCGATGCAAAGATCGGGCCGGGCGGCGATGATCGCCCGGGTGTCCTCGATCAGGCTCTGGTCCTCCCGGACCGGGGCGATCTTCAGGGCCGGGGCGTGAAGCACCTCGGCACCGCGGCGTTCCAGGGCCTCGATGAGGTCCTGCGAACGGCGGTGCGAGGTGACGCCGATCCGGAAGCCGTCCAGGGGAAGGTCCCGGTCGGTCGCGTCCTCGGCGGGTTCGGGCGCGGGGGCGCCGGCGGTCGCCCCGGCGGTCAGTGCGGAGGCGAGGGCGGGGTTCAAGGAGGACAGTGGTGCGCCGGGCTCCGGGAGGGCTGCGGCGACGGCGTTCAGTGCGCTCATGGGAATCCTTACGCCTCCATCAGTGATGCGGCCAGACGGTCGAGCTCTGCCGTGGCACCGGCACAGCCCCGGTTGGCTTCGGCCACCCGGACAACGTCCCCGATCACCAGGACGGCGGGGTTGCTGCAGCCCGCGGCTGCTGAGGTGATGGTGCCCAGCTCGGCGATCGTGGTCCGCTGGCCGGGGCGGTAGCCGCGTTCGACGACCGCCATCGGCATGTCGGCCCGCATTCCGGACCGGCGGAGTCCGGCCGCGAGGTGGTGCAGGGTGCCGATGCCCATCAGGACCACAATGGTTCCGCCGAGCCCGGCGAGGTGCGTCAGTTCGTTCTCGGTCAGCGGAGCATGGCCGGAGACCACGGTGAACATGTGGCTGACTTCGCGGTGCGTGACCGGGATGCCGGCGGCGGCCGGAACCGAGATGGCGCTGGTGACTCCGGAGATGACGCGGACCGGAACCCCGGCCGCGACGCAGGACGCGACTTCCTCGCCGCCGCGGCCGAACACATAGGGGTCCCCGCCCTTGAGGCGGACCACGTTGTTGCCGGCCAGCGCGCTTTCCACCATGAGCTTTTCGATGTCGGCCTGGCTGACCTTGTGGTGGCCGGGCTTCTTGCCCACATTTACTAGCTCTGCCGTGGTCAGGGACGGCAGGTCCTGGTACGGGGCGAGCCGGTCGTAGAAGACGACGTCGGCATCGCGCAGCGCGGCGACGGCGGCGACCGTGAGCAGCTCGGTGGTCCCGGGTCCGCCGCCGACCAGCGTGACGTGGCCCGCCGCGCCGGCCGGGGGCTCGGCCGCCACCGGGATGCCGGTGGCACGGCACCGGCCGAGGAGGGCCTCCCAGCCGGGCTGGCCGTCGTCGACCGCCGCGACCAGGAACGGGCGCTCGGGCAGCGGGCCGTCAATGCCGGCGCCCTGCGGGGTGCTGAGGCGGAACACGACGGCGCCGGCCGCCTCATAGCGCCGCACGGCCTGACGGGCGGCGTGGTCCGCGCCCGTGACCAGGACTTCGCGTCCGGTGAGGTCAATGGTGAGCTGCATGGCTATACCTCGTTCTCGTCAGGCAGTCCCGGGGTGGTGGCCCGGACCGGAATGGAAGCCCCGATCAGGACCGGCTGCTGCCCGGCCCGCGCCTTCTCCTCCGCTGTCGCGGGGCGCATCTGGCCGCGCTCGTCGGAGACGAAGGTGATCGAATCGTCTTTCTGGTCCGGGGCGTTGACGAAGGAGCGGAAGCGGCGGAGGCGCTCGGGATCCTTCAGGGTGTCGGCCCATTCGTCGACGTAGGTGTCAACGTGCTTGGCCATGGCGGCTTCGAGGTCCTCGGCAATGCCCAGGGTGTCGTGGACCACCACGTCCTCGACGTGCTTGATGCCGCCGTCGAGCTCTTCCTGCCAGCGCGCGGTGCGCTGCAGCCGGTCGGCCGTGCGGATGTAGTACATGAAGTAGCGGTCGATGTACCTGATCAGGGTTTCGTCGTCGAGGTCCTTGGCCAGCAGCTGGGCGTGCGCCGGAGTGGCGCCGCCGTTGCCGCCGACGTACAGGTTCCAGCCGTCGGCGGTGGCGATGACGCCGACGTCCTTACCCCGGGCCTCCGCACATTCGCGGGCGCAGCCGGAGACGCCCATCTTCAGCTTGTGCGGGCTGCGGAGACCGCGGTAGCGCAGCTCGAGCGCGATGGCCATGGCCACCGAATCCTGGACCCCGAAGCGGCACCAGGTGGAGCCGACGCAGGACTTCACCGTGCGCAGGCTCTTGCCGTAGGCCTGGCCGGATTCGAAGCCGGCATCGACCAGGACCTTCCAGATTTCGGGCAGCTGCTCCAGCCGGGCGCCGAACATGTCGATCCGCTGCCCACCGGTGATCTTGGTGTAGAGGCCGTACTGCTCGGCGACCGCGGCGATCACGCCGAGTTTCTTCGGGGTGATCTCGCCGCCGGCGATCCGCGGGACCACCGAGTAGGTGCCGTCCTTTTGCATGTTGGCCAGGGCGCGGTCGTTGGTGTCCTGCAGGGTGCCGCGGCCGGCGTCCAGGACGTAGGCGCTGTTCTGGCTGGCGAGGATGTTGGCGATGGTCGGCTTGCAGATATCGCAGCCGGCGCCGGTGCCGTACTTGGCCATGATCTCCTCGAAGGAGGTCAGCTCCAGGACCCGGATGGCGTCGAAGAGTTCCTGGCGGGAGAGCTCGATGTGTTCGCACAGGGCCTTGGAGACTTCGACGCCGGACTTGGTCAGTTCGGTTTCGAGCAGCTTCTTGAGCATCGGCACGCAGGAACCGCAGCTGGTGCCGGCGCGGGTGCAGCCCTTGAGCTCGCCGAGTTCCCGGACCGGCGCGTTGCCGTCGCAGCTCCCGCAGCCGTTGACGGTGTCACGGATGGTTCCGGCCGAGACGTTGTTGCAGGAACACAGGATCGCGTCATCCGGCAGTTGGATCTCCAAGACTCCGTCCCCGGCGTCACCGCCGCCGGCCGCGGTGAGGTAGGCGCCGGGTTCGGCGGCCAGTTCGCGGCCCAGCATGGGGCGCAGGGAGGTGTAGGGCGAGGCGTCGCCGACGAAGATGCCGCCGAGCAGGGTCTTGGCATCGTCGGTGGTGACGATCTTCTGGTAGACGCCGCGGGCGGGGTCGGCGTAGACGATCTCGAGCGCGTGTTCCGTGCGGGCGAAGGCGTCACCGAAGCTGGCGACGTCGACGCCGGAGAGCTTGAGCTTGGTGGCGGTGTCGAAGCCGGGGAAGGTCGCGTCGCCGCCGTGCAGCCGGTCCGCGACGATTTCGGCCATCGTGTTGGCCGGGGCCACGAGTCCCAGGCACATGCCGCCGAAGTTGGCGACCTCGCCGATCGCCCAGATGCCGGGAACCTCCGTGGAACAGTCGTCGGAGATGACGACGCCGCCGCGCTGGCCGAGCTGGAACTGCTGCGGTCCCTTTTGCCCATCCGGGCCATCCGCCGCCCGGAACAGTTCGTCGCGGGGCCGCACGCCGATCGCGACGATCACGATGTCGGCGTCGATGATCCGGCCGTCGGCCATGAGGACGCCGGTGACCTGGCCGTCGTCGTCGGAGAGGACCTCGGAGGGGAACACCCCGCCGTGGACGGTGAAGCCCTTGGCCTCGATCAGCCGGCCGAGCGCCTGCCCGGCGCCCTCGTCCAGCTGGGTGTTCATGAGCCACGGCGAGCCGTTGATGACGATCGGGGTGGCGCCGAGCTGTTCGGTGCCGGCGGCTGATTCCAGGCCCAGCAGACCGCCGCCGATCGTGACCGCCTTGACCTTCCGGCCCAGCTTCGCGGTGAGGTCCGCGATGGCCTTGTTGATGGACCAGACGTCCTCAAGGGTGCGGTACACATGGGTGAGTTCGGCGCCCGGGATGGGCAGGCGGGCAGCGTCCGAGCCCGTCGCGACCACCAGCTCGTCATAGGGATAAATGGTTCCCGCCGCGGTCCGGACGGTCTTGCCGGCGGCGTCGATGCTGGTGACGCGCTCGCCGGTCTTGAGGTTCAGGGCCGTGTGGTCCCACATGGAAGCGCTGCCCAGGGTGAGGTCGACGTCGCTGTCGGTGAGTGCCTTGCTCAGCGCGACGCGGTCATAGGGGAGGTGGGCTTCCTCGGTGAGGACGGTCACGTGCCAGCCATCGAGTCCGCGGGCGTGCATGGCATCGGCGAAACGGTGCGCCGCGGGGCCGCCGCCGGCCACCACAATACGGCGCGGGGCGGCGCTGGTTGCGCCCTGGTTCGGGTGGCTTGAGGGGTGTCCGGTCACGGTGGGCCTTTCGCATGGGCCGCAGACGGTGCTCTGCAGCTTGTCGTCCCAGACTAGGCAACCGGAATTTCGCTTCAGTTTCCCTTATGTTTCGTGATCTTAACTTCTGCATCACGAATGCATTTCCCGCCGTGTGAGCTCTCTTTTACGCGCCGGACACATCCGGCGCGTCCGGATGAAACACCGCGCGCCTAGCTTGAATATGTGGCCGCAGCAGCGGTTGAACCCGTAAGGGATGTATCAGAGAGGGGCCGGGATGACCGCCGTACTTGAAACCGCCGTACACGACGTTGAGGACCAAATTACTGAAGCCGCAGCCGGCTGGCACCGGGTGTGCGCCGTGGCGGACCTGGAACCCGCCTGGGGCGAGGCGGCACTGATTGCGGGCCGCCAGGTGGCTCTGTTCCGCACCCTGTCCAGTGAGGTTTTCGCCGTCGCGCAGGAGGACCCGGCCACCGGGGCGAACGTCATGGCACGCGGCATCACCGGATCCCGCGGGGACCGGCCCACGGTGGCATCTCCGTTGCACAAGGAGGTCTACGACCTCGGCACCGGAGAATGCCTCGGCAGCCCGGAACTCCGCCTCGCCACCTTCGGTACCCGGATTGTGGGCGGGTACATTGAGGTGCAGCTCTAGAGGCCCAGTGCCTCGCGGACGTCCGCAAGGACGCCGTCCAAGGCCGTGCGGGCCTCGTCCCGGGCTGCCGGAAGCTCGGCGGCCGAGCCGACACTGCGGATGACTTCCAGGTAGCACTTGAGCTTCGGTTCCGTACCGCTGGGGCGGATGATCACACGGCTGAGGTCCCGGGTCAGGTACAGCAGGCCCTCGGTGGGCGGGAGGAGTTCGCTGCCCTCGGCAAGGTCCGTGACGGCCTCGACGCCGGAGCCGCCAAACGATTCCGGCGGGCTCACGCGCAGCCGGTTCATCATCGCGTCCAGCAGGCCGAGGTCCGCCACCCGGATGCTGAGCTGGTCGCTCGCGTGCAGCCCGTGCACCAGGTACAGCTCGTCCAGGGTGTCAAAGATCGTCTTGCCCTCGGCCTTTGCGGCCGCCGCGAGTTCGGCAATGAGGACCGCAGCCGAAATGCCGTCCTTGTCGCGCACCAGCGACGGAGCAACGCAGTAGCCCAGCGCTTCCTCGTAGCCGTAGACCAGCCCCGGCACCCGGGCAATCCACTTGAAACCGGTCAGGGTTTCCTCGTGCGCATAGCCTGCCGCGGCCGCGATTCGCGCCAGCAGCCGGGAGGACACGATCGAGTTGGCGAACACGCCGGCCGGTGCTTCGCCACTGGCGGCCTGCCGCGCCACGACGTGGGCACCTAGCAATGCGCCTACCTCGTCGCCGCGCAGCATGCGCCACGCGCCGGTATCAGGATCCTTCGCCGCCACCGCTGCCCGGTCGGCGTCGGGATCGTTGGCGATCACGATGTCGGCGTCCTCGCGCGTCGCCGCCTCGAGGGCGAGATCCAGCGCCCCGGGCTCCTCCGGGTTCGGGAAGTTTACCGTGGGGAAGTCCGGATCCGGCTGCGCCTGTTCGGTGACGAGCGTGACGTCGTCGAATCCGGCGGCGTTCAGCACCGCCACGGCCGTTTCCCCGCCCACACCGTGCATGGGGGTCAGGACGATCTTCAGCCCGCGGGCCGGGAAGTGCGCAGGGACTGCCAGGGCCGCGACGGCGCGCTGGTAGTCGGCCGCGATGGAGGGCTCCAGCACGGTCCACCCGTCCGCGGCCAGGACGATCGAGTCCAGGGCGCCGACGGCGTCGATCTTCGCCGCTATCAGGGCGTCGTAGGGTGCCACGATCTGGGCGCCGCGGCCGCTTTCCTCCACCGCGTGACGGCCGAGGTACACCTTGTAGCCGTTGTCCTGCGGCGGGTTGTGGCTGGCGGTGACCATGACGCCGCCGTCGCAGTCCAGTGCCCGCACCGCGTAGGCGAGCAGCGGGGTGGGCAGCGCTGCCGGCATCAGGAAGGTCTCAACCCCGGCCGCGGTGAGGATCGCCGCTGTTTCCTCGGCGAAAATGTCGGAGTTGTAACGGGCGTCATAGCCGACGACGGCGCGCGGCCGGGTGCCGGGGGAGGCCTGCCCGACCGCGTTGGTGAGGAAGGCGGTGAAGCCGGCGGCGGCGCGGCGGACCACCACACGGTTCATCCGGTTCGGACCCGGGCCGAGGGCTGCCCGCAGTCCCGCGGTGCCGAACTGCAGGGTGCCGCTGAAGCTGTCGGCCAGTTCCTGGCGGGCCGCGGCGTCGCCCCCGTCGGTGAGGCGGACCAGTTCGGAGAGGGCGGCGGCGGTGGCGGGGTCCGGGTCCTGGCTGGCCCAATCGCGGGCATCGCTCAGGAGGCGGGCGAGTTCGGCATCAGAAGACGTCATGGAACCAAACTATCGCCAATCGTGGGCGATTCCTGCCCAGACAATCGAGAGTTCGGGTTTCAGTTCCATCTCGAGGCCTTTCGCGGGGACCTTGACACCCAAATTTCCGGACACGTAACGTCTGGAATATGAAGATGGGCCGTGGCGTCGAATGGGCCGTGCACAGTTGCGTCAACATGGCCTGGACACCGCCCGGTGAGCCGGTGAACAGTGCCCGGCTGGCCGAGTTCTACAAACTCCCGGCGGCCTATCTCAATAAGCAGTTTCAGTCCCTGGTCCGGGCCGGCGTCCTGGACTCGGTGTCGGGTCCCCGCGGCGGCTTTCTCTTGGCGCGCCGGCCCGAAAACATCACCGTGCTGGACATCGTGCTGGCGCTGGAGGGCCAGGACCCGGCGTTCCGGTGCGAGGCGATCCTCGGAAATGTTCCGGAACCGGACCGGCAGGAGAACTTCGCGCGGACGTGCCTGATTTCCCAGACTATGCGCCAGGCCGAACTCGCCTGGCGGCAGGCGCTGGCCCGCCAGAGCATCGCCGGGATCGCGGACTCGATGGAGCGGCGGTTCCCGGCGGATAAAGCAAAGGTCCTGGACTACCTGGCCGCGGAATAGCCGCAGCCGGGTGGCCCAGGACCTGTCGCGGGGCCTAGCCCAGAACCAGGATCAGAGCTTGGCGATGATGTCTGCCAGCAGCTTGGAAATCCGCGGGCCGGCGGCCTCGCCGGCCTCGAGGACTTCCCCGTGGCTGAGCGGCACGGGGCTGATCCCGGCGGCGAGGTTGGTCACCAGCGAGATGCCGAAGACCTCCATGCCGGCGTGACGGCCGGCGATCGCCTCAAGCGCCGTGGACATGCCCACCAGGTCGGCGCCGATCCGCTTGGCGTACTGCACCTCGGCGGGCGTCTCATAGTGCGGGCCGGTGAACTGGGCGTAGACGCCCTCGTCCAGCGACGGGTCCACCTCGCGGGCCAGCCCGCGGATCCGGGAGGAGTACAGGTCCGTCAGGTCCACGAACGTTGCCCCTTCCAACGGAGAGGTGGCGGTGAGGTTGATGTGGTCGCTGATGAGCACCGGTGTGCCGGGCGTCCAGTTCTCGTTGAGCCCGCCGCAGCCGTTGGTCAGCACGAGGGTCTTGCAGCCGGCCGCGGCGGCGGTGCGCACCCCGTGCACCACGGCTCGGACGCCCTTGCCCTCGTAGTAGTGCGTGCGTGCGCCCAGTACCAGGGCGCGCTTGCCCTCTTTGGTCAGGACCGAGCGGATGGTGCCCACGTGCCCCACCACGGACGGTGCGGAGAAGCCGGGGATTTCGGCGGCGGACAAGGTGGCGGTCGTCTCGCCGATGAGCTCGGCGGCGTCGCCCCAGCCCGAGCCGAGGACCAGGGCGACGTCATGGGAGTCGACGCCCGTCTCTGCAGCGATGTAGTCGGCGGCGGCGCGGGCGGCGTCGAAAGGGTCCGTGTTCAGGAATTCTGTTGTACTCACCGGTACAAGTTATCGCGGCCGGGGCCCGCTGCCCAGCATGCACGGCCGGACCCGCGCGCGGCCCGGATTCTTGGTGGCTCCGGTTCGGATGGTGGACAATGGTTGATTGTGACTACGCATCCTGACTTCAGCTCACCCCGCATCGCAATTCTCGGCGGAGGGCCTGGCGGCTACGAGGCCGCCATGGTCGCCGCCTCGCTGGGGGCGCAGGTCACCATCATCGAGCGTGCGGGGCTCGGCGGCTCGGCGGTGCTGACCGACGTCGTTCCGTCCAAAACCCTGATCGCGACGGCAGATCTGATGACCCGCGTCGGCGAGGCCGGCGAGCTCGGGGTTAAATTCGACCTCGACGGCGGCGACTGCACCCCCACGATGCGCGCGGACCTCAAGCACATCAACGACCGCCTGCTGCGGCTGGCGCGGAAGCAGTCGGAGGACATCCAAGTCGGGCTGGAACACCAGAACGTCCGCATCCTGATCGGTTCCGGCAGGCTGCTGGACAACCACACCATCGAGGTCCTCACCGCCAACGGCACCGAGACGGTGGAAGCAGACACCATCCTGCTGGCGGTCGGCGCCCACCCGCGCGAGCTGCCCACGGCCCGCCCGGACGGTGAGCGCATCCTCAACTGGGCCCAGATCTACAACATGGACGTGCTCCCCGAAGAGCTGATCGTGGTGGGTTCCGGCGTCACGGGCGCGGAATTCGCCTCGGCCTACAACGGCCTGGGTTCCAAGGTCACCCTGATTTCCAGCCGCGACCGCGTGCTGCCGGGCTCGGACACCGACGCCGCCGAGGTCCTCGAGGGCGTCTTCGAACGCCGCGGGCTCAAGGTCCTCTCCCGCGCCCGCGCCGAGACCGTCGAACGCACGGACGACGGCGTCGTGGTCACCCTCGGCGACGGTTCGAAGGTGACCGGCAGCCACTGCCTGGTCTGCGTCGGCTCCATCCCCAACACGGCCGGCATCGGCCTGGAGGAAGCCGGCGTCGCGCTGACCGAGAGCGGCCACATCAAGGTCGACGGCGTCTCGCGCACCACTGCGCCGAACATCTACGCCGCGGGCGACTGCACCGGCGTGCTGGCGCTCGCCTCCGTCGCCGCGATGCAGGGCCGGATCGCGATCGCGCACTTCCTGGGCGACAGTGTCATGCCCCTTAAGCTGCACCAGGTGGCATCCAACATCTTCACCTCGCCCGAGATTGCGAACGTGGGCGTCTCCGAGGCCGAGATTGATTCGGGCAAGTACCAGGCCGACGTCATCAAGCTGTCCCTGCGCAGCAACGCCCGCGCCAAGATGCGCAACCACCGCGACGGTTTCATCAAAATCTTCGCCCGCAAGGGCTCCGGCACCGTGATCGGCGGGGTGGTGGTGGGCCCGAACGCCTCCGAGCTCATCTTCGCGATCTCGATCGCCGTGACCCAGAAGCTGCACGTCGACGACATCGCCAGCACTTTCACCGTGTACCCGTCCCTGAGTGGCTCCATCTCCGAAGCAGCCCGGCGGCTCCACGTCCACATGTAGATTGCGCACGTAGAGTTACAGAGCGGGCCCGCCGCAATCCGGAGGCTGATGCCATGCAGAGTCCCCAGGCGCTGGTTGAAGCCGCCGAGCGGGCCGCCGCGCGCTCTACTGCGCACGGCGCCGCGGGGGACGTCGCGGGGGAAGAAGAAACCTTCACCGGGTTCGGCGTCACCGGGGTTCCGTTCAGTTCAGGCTACGTACTGGCGTTGCGGCGCTTCGCCGGGTCATCGATCGGGCCGGGGTACACCTCGGTCTGGATCCGCGACCCCGCCGGAGCATGGTCAATGCATGGCACCGTGGCCCCAGGACTCTCGTGCCCCCGGTACTTCGGCGCCGCCCTCGATTCGGCGTCAACCTCCCGCATTTCCCTCACGTGGAGCGGCAGCCACGCTTTCACGGTCGACGTCGACGGCGGCGCTGCGCTGCACTGGCAGCTCACGCTGCGCTCCACGACGATCACCAGATTCATGACGGTGGTGTCCGGTGCCGTTCCGGACCGGCTGTGGCGCAGCCGGGCGTTCCTGCGCGCCATGGGTGCCGTTGCCGGACCGCTCCTCGGGGCGGGCCACCTGGGCCTGACTGGCCTCGCCCCCAACGGCCAACGATTTGCCGTCCACCCTCGGCGCATGTGGTTCGTCGCAGACAGCCGGGCCGTGCTCAAGGGACGCGACTTGGGAGAACCCGCTGCCTTGCCAGTCCAGGACAGGTTGGGGGACTTCTGGATACCCCGGCGCGGCATCCTGATGATGGGAACCGCGGTGTTCGAGCCGGGAGATTAAGCACGACGGTTGACCGGCGCCTGAGGTTCCGCGTCCACTGATCCGGGTCTAGCCTCCTGCGCCGCACACATGCGCGGGTGAACGCAGTGTAAATTCTCGCCGCCCAACAGGCATTCATGTCCGACGGCGGCCCTAGGATGAATCTCGTCATTCGCACTCATTCAAGGGGACTACATGAGTTATCCGCAGCAACCGAATGCATTTCCGCCCCAGACCGGAGAGACTCCGCTTTGGGCGCCGCTCTATGGGGCTACCCTCAAGCAGGCCGTCCAGCGATTCTTCAAGAAATACGCCATCTTCTCCGGCCGGGCAAGCCGCAGTGAGTACTGGTGGTGGGCACTGGTGTCCCTCATCGTCGGGATAGTCATCAACATCATCACCAGCACCGGCACGACGACTAATGCGTCCGGAACCGCCGTGACGGGACCGGGTGCCATTGTCGGCTTGATCCTTGCTGTCATTTGGGGGCTCGGGACAATCGTTCCGTCCGTTGCCCTGCTGGCACGGCGCCTCCACGACGTGAACCTGAGCGCCTGGCTGATCCTGCTGGTCCTGGTGCCGTTCCTCGGCGGCCTGGCGCTGTTGGTGATGACAATTCTGCCCTCCAACCCTGCCGGCCAGCGGTTCGACCAGCCCTCCGGCTACTAGTGCGCTTCCGCTGAGCGAAGAATCCCTGGCCGGGAATCCGGGCAGGGATTCTTCGTTTTCGGCAGTCGGGCGCACCGCCGTGCGGGGGCCGCGGTTTCGCGTCAACGTCGCAACACCTAACTGGGAAGGGTGCTGTTTTATGGGACGTTCGGCGCGTAGTTTGCGGAAAATGGGACCACCGGGCCTGCTTGATAAGCGGCCCGGATATGTTCAGCTCATGAAAGGCGGGCATTCGAACTTAGCGGCATGAAGGATCCTCGGGACCAGCCGGAACACAGGGAGCCGTAGCCGGCCCGGCGCTGGGGGCGGTGCACTTCGGGCTGACGGGCGGACCGGCTCCGGCCATCGTGCGGGCAGATCGGGGCGAATGACCGCCGGACATTCGCCCCGATCTGCCCGCGGAGTCCGGCTCCGCGCCATCTGCGGCGTGGAACTCCCGCATTTACCCGGCCTAAAACGGGTACGGCGCGATGTCCGGCCGCACGGTCAGCCACTGGATTTCCGTGAAGGATTCCATGTTGGCGTGATGGCCGCCGATCCGCGAGCCGTTGCCCGAGTTCTTGACCCCGCCGAAGGGCGAGTTGGCCTCGTCGGATACGGTCTGTTCGTTGATGTGGACCTTGCCGGAGTCGAGCCGGTCGGCGATCGTCATGGCCATGCCGACGTCGCCAAGAATCCCGATGGAGAGCCCGTATTCGTTGTCGTTGGCCAGGGCCACGGCCTCGTCCACGGTGGAGAACTTCATCACCGGCGCCACGGGGCCGAAGATTTCGTCCTTCCACGCAGGGCTGGCGAGGTCGAGGTCGGCGAGCACGGTGGGCTGGTAGAAGCGGCCGTCGTGGCTGCCGCCGGCGGCCAGGCGCGCGCCGCCCTGCACCGCGTCCTGAACGATCGTGTCCACCCGGTGGAGCTGCTTCTCGTCGATTACCGGGCCCAGCGCCACTGTTCCGCTCTTTGGGTCGCCTACCGGTAGATGGCGGGCCTTTTCCGCCAGGGCGCTGACGTAGTCCTCGTAGATGTCCTCGTGCACGATATGCCGGCCGGACGCCATGCAGATCTGACCCTGGTGCATGAAGGAGCCAAACGCGGCGGCGGAGACAGCTTTGGGGAGGTCGACGCCGGGCAGCACGATCATTGCGTTGTTCCCACCGAGTTCCAGGTGGGCGCGCTTGAGCAGCCGGCCGGCCGCCTCGCCCACTTTGCGCCCTGCCGCCGTCGACCCCGTGAAGGCGATGACGCGGACCTCGGGTGCCTCTACGACGGCCGAGCCGATCTCGGCGCCGCCGGGCAGCAGGGAGAGCAGGCCGGGCGGAAGACCCGCCTCCTCGAACACCCGGACCAAGGTGACGCCACCACAGACCGCAGTGCGCGGGTCCGGTTTGAGCAGGACGGCGTTGCCAAGGGCCAGCGCCGGGGCGACTGCGCGGATGGAGAGGATCAGCGGGAAGTTGAAGGGTGCAATCACCGAAACGACGCCGACGGGCCGGCGCCGGGCGAAGGACCAGCGGCTCTCGTTTGAGGTCAGCACGTCGCCAGCCGGGAGTGAGGGCAGGGCGGAGGCGTCGTAGCATTCGTTGGCCGCGATGTGGGTTTCCAGCCCGGCTTTGGGCGGGATGCCGCCGGATTCGCGGACGATCCAGGCCTGGATTTCCGCCGAGTGTTCCTCCCAGAGTTGTCCCGCGCGGCGGAGCACGGCGGCGCGGTCTTCCGGGTTGCGGGCGGCCCAGTCCTTTTGCGCTTTCGCGGCTACCGCGGCGGCTTCGCGGACATCCTCCACGGAGGCCACGCCATAGCGGCCCAGCGTTTCTCCGGTGGCTGGTTCGACGGCGTCACCGGTCCCGCCGCGCCCGGGCCGCCAGCCGCTGAGGTAGATCTTGCCGTCCCAGAGGGCGGAGTCGAGCAGGGACATGTTGCGTCCTTTCATCGAGGGTTCTGCTTGTGTACCGGCCGGTCGAAACAGAACCGCACCGGGCCTTCGTCCATCTCATGTCGGTAGGCCGCCGCCGTCAAGAGTGCGGGCGTCAAGAGGGCCGTGCGTCGCCGCCCGCGGGACCTTCGGCCGTAGTGCGTCACAGCCGGGCGAGGTCAACTTGGCACATGGCCAAAATCTATATCCCCTACGGGACTGTCGAAGGACAAACCGCGCAGATCGTGGAGTACATCGCCGAGGTGGTCCGGGCGAACGGGCACCAGGCGGAGACGGCGGACCTCAAGCATTCCCCGGACCCTCTTCCGGGCGGCTATGACGGCGTGATCGTGGCGGCCTCGGTGCACGTGGGAAAACACGAGGGGTACGTCGCAGACTTCGTGAAGAAGAACCGCGCTGAGCTCGAACGCTTGCCGTCGGCCCTGGTTTCGGTGAGCATGGCCGCACACGGAGACGAGCAGACCGCGGAGGGCTACGTGGAGAAGTTCGAGCAGGACACGGGCTGGCGGCCCGCCCACGTCGGGTTGTTCGCCGGCGCCGTGCTCTATACCCACTACGGGTTCATCAAGAAGCACGTCATGAAGAAGATCGCCAGCGACAAGGGATCCCCGGACACGGACACGTCCCGTGATTACGTGTACACCGAGTGGGACGGCGTCCGGCGCTTCACGGAGGACTTCCTGGCCCGGTTCGCCGAGCCGCCCGCCCAGCCGTAGGGCTCAGGAGTAGGCGTACGGCGGAACCGTGTCGCCGGGGGTGAAGGGTATGAACCACTGCTCGAAATCCAGACTTGCGGCGTCGTCCTCGAGAACGTCAAGGTTGTCGGAGTAGAGCGCGTCACTGTCGGCATCCTCCAACAGGACTTCCTCGACGTCGGCCCGCCAGTCCTCCGGAAGATCCAGTTCGTAGATGTCCTCGGTGATTTCCGCCTGATCGAGCAGGCAGCGGACGGCTAGTTCCGCTGCAAGGCAGCCGGGGGCGGTCCAGCCCCGGACCAGCGACGCGGTGACGTCGGCCGCGACCACGATGAACTTCTGGGTGAACTTCGCGTCGTAGCTGGCGGCGAACTGTGGCGGCAGCGAGGACAGGACGGAGGTCCCGGCGATGTCGGCCGGCGTGAGAACATCCAGCGTGCTGAGCGTTCCGAGATCGCGGAACAACTGGTCGATCAGAATGCTGGACGAGTTCCACAGGAGTCCGGCCAGCAGACGGGTCTGGCCCACGGCTTTGCGCCGGTCTTCGGAGGAGACGGAGGCCATTTCGGCCAGGTCCTCGGGATCAAACTGGAGCCGCTGCTCGGCTGTCATGTCGTCCGGGTGGGGGTCGAGCCCAAGCAGTTCCAGGCTCAACCCGGTCAGCTTCCGGGCGTCGGCCAGCAGTTCTTCGGTGATGTCGTCGTCGTCGGCGCTCATGGCCCCGATGCTACCCGCCGTTGGCCCGCGGCCCGATTTGCGTTACGCGGCCGGGTTTGGCGGCGGTGCGGCAGCCTTAGGCGGCCGCGGGGTGGATGGTTCCCGACGTCGAACCCGCCCTGGCCATCCGGACGGACAGCAGATAGGCGATCCCGCAGGCCAGGGGAACCAGGCTGGCCGCGATCAGCGATCCGACCGCACCCGACCTTCCGATGATCGTGATCAACAGCGGCAACACCCCCAAGCCCACTAACAGCCAGCCGGCCAGTGCGGTAACTTTCAGGCCGAGGATTGCGGCCGGGAACGCCAGCGCGAGAACGCTGACGGCGATGAGGGGGCCGTTGTCGTTGAGGAAGGCGCTGAGGGCAGCGGGGTCGAAGGCGAGCCACACGCACGCGGCAATGAAGGCCGAGGCGAGGGCGAGCAGCAGGGGAGCGGTTGCCGCCGGCCAGAACCAGGCCGAGACCGCGAGGATGAGCATCGGAACCACCCAGGCGAGCGTGATCAGCGTTCCGGATGATCCGCCCGGGTCCTGCATCGCGAAGCCGCCGATGAAGATTCCCCCGATGATGGTGAACGCCGCCATGACGGCCGCTCCCGTGCGCGTCAGCGCGGCCGCCCGACGTTGCGGATCCTTTTCGCGCGACATGACAACGCCCATCACGACGGCGAACACAATGATCGCGCCGAGCGCCAAAATGACCGGGACGTTCATGGGATGCCTCCTGCGGCTGAACGGAACCTACGTTCATTGC
This sequence comes from Arthrobacter sp. 10N44_2, assembly GCF_056394385.1. NCBI lineage: Bacteria > Bacillati > Actinomycetota > Actinomycetes > Micrococcales > Micrococcaceae > Arthrobacter > Arthrobacter sp. 10N44_2. The sequence continues at coordinate 224,331 of NZ_JBFTHT010000005.1, forward strand.
AGCCCCGCCCCTCGGCCGTGCCAAGGGGAGAAAGGCCCGCTTCGGAGCTAGTGGAGTTGCTGAGTGCCCTGAACTCCGGGCTTCCCGATTATTGTTCAACCCAGATGGCGTGGGACAGCCGAACCGTATGTGGCAACTTGGCCTGCCCCGCAGTCCGGGGTGGCCGGACGCACTATACCGAGAGGGGAATGGGATGCACCTCGTCCGCAGGGTGACCCGTGCGGTCATGAATGCGCTTCACAGCATCCGCGGCTTTAATGTTCCTCTTCGGGGGAATGGTGACCGCCTGCTCCAAAGTTACGGACGGTTAAACTCCTGCTGCCACCGTGCCTTATCCCACCTCTCCTGCAGCTTTCGGTCCATGGTCCATTTACTCTCCCATGTGTCGAAGTTGGCCTTGAAGGTGGGCACGTAGTAATTGGAGCCCTTGCGGTGGGTTCTCTTCTTGAGTCTCAGCAAGAGGCCGAGCAGGATCCACACTGCGATGAGAATTACGACCAGGAAGAATACTGTCTCCACGGGCAACCAGTCCTCGAAGGGGTTTAATGCCCCCAGTTTAATCCAAGTAGCGCCGGATAACGAAGCATGCCGCTTCCCACCGGCAGTGCCACTGCCCGTACCGTTGTCGCACGAACAGGAGTTCTGTTCGCCGGTAGGGAAAACAGGTGAGACCTTCGTCCTTCTAAGCCCCCAAGTGTCGCAAGCGTGCGTCTGACTGACAATGGCCGGACTCGGACTCGGACTTGCCCGACGTGCGGTTACAGCTGGCGGGAGGTTGGTGCACTGCGTTTCAACAAGGTCCGGGCTCCCCAATTCACGCACGACGTCAAGACCAGGACGGGGATTGCATTGGTAGAGCATGACCGCTTCGAAGTAGCGATCGATATTCCCACGCTGACTATGTCCGGGCTGCCCTGTACGTGTTCGTTCCGGTGTGGTTTGGTAGGCGGCGTACCCCAAGCGGAGGGTCCACGCCAGAGCACTCACGGTGGTCGGGCCTCTCCTCAGTTCCTTCTCATCATCCGGCCCGACATTGTGATGACCATGAGGACGACAACTCACCTGCGGGGCGATCAGGAAAAAAGACCTCTACCTCCTGGTGCGTCGAAAATGCATAATGGCGTCATGTTCCTATTCGTGCTAGTAGCCATTTTGCTGCTGGTCTTGTTTTGGCAATACATCGTGGCTGGGATCGGCCTGTGGGTGCTCGTGCTGATCATGCGCACCTTGATCAATTGGACGATCGCCGACCCCAAGCCGAACTACCGCCGGGAGCACGTTCAGACCCGGCCTGTGGCCAGGCCCGTCCAGGCTCGCCCTGTTGCCAAGTCCATCCAGACCCGGCCAGCGGCCAAGCCCAGGCCTGCCCTCGAGTTGCCACGGCCCGACTATCTGCCCAGGTGGACTGCCAGCCGCCGGCTGGATGCCGCCCGCGAGCATGCCCAGTGGCAGAAGAATTTCGACAACGCAGCGCAGTAAACCCCGCCGGCCCGGGGTCTAAAAGGGGTAGCGGGGCCGCATCGGTGTCCGGCGGAGAGCGTATTCCGGGGCGCCGGAACCATGGCCCGGTCCAGCTGTGCCTCGCGGGCACCGATGGCGGAAACCCCGCGGATATAGTTCGCCGCCACGCCCAACACGGCTGCCCGTTCACCGATACGCGGGCAACGTTTCTGAACTGGGCCTCAGGCTTGTTCGACCTTGCCGACCACACGCCCGATTAGCTGTAGGTGGTAAACGTACGACCCACACCTGGTACCGGCAACATTGTTGTTGCGCACGCGGAGTCAGTCGCCCATCTGCGACGTTGCCGACCAGTACCACGTGTGTGAGGCGGGATAAGGACGCCGCCTCGTTCGTGGGGTGAAGTCCTCGTCCGTGGCGTCGACTATCTTTAGCTGGCCGCCCTCGTCAACCATCCTCGCAAGGTCGGCCCTGCTCAACTGCTCGGCCAGCCTCTGCCGGACTGCCTCGGTCACCTCGAAGAGGCGATCGTCCACTGTTTCGACGAGTTCGCGGAAAAGCTCCACGAGCGGAGGCGGCAGCGTCTGCGACGCGGTCATTGCCGACACATCCCGCACTCGAAGGGTTGAGGCATCGAGGACACCCACCGGAAAAGTTGTCGCCACGTTTGATTGCGAGTGCGCAATCGTGGTGTTCCTGAATGCCCCCACCAGCTGGTGAATGTCTAAGAGCTCATCGGGGATGGCGATGTGGTCGGTCAGTGGCTTGCGCACGTTCGAGTGGAAGTAGGTGCGGCAGTATGCGACGACGGCGAAGGCGATCAGATAGGCGCCCGCGTCCTCGAGCTGAGAGCCCTCCCCACGGGACTTGATCGCGAGATCGAGCGCATGGCGAGCTTCAGCAAGATCCGCCCCGTAGCTCGACAACTCGACGAACAACCGAGCATCTGCGGAGTCCGGTACCGTCACGATCTTTAAAATTGATTCCTCAGCGCTGTTCACCGGACCATCATCGCCGAGATCGACTACCGCGGCCATCGTTGCGACATGTGTCGCATTGTCGGGCGGACGCCAGACACAAGATGCTGACGGCCTTCGTCGGTGTTGGGGCGCAGCAGTGGCCGGATGATCAGGCAGCCGCCCCCTGAAAGTGGGCCTCGATGATGCCCTTGATGTCCTCGTGGCAGCCGCCGCAGCCCGTGCCGGCGCGGGTGGACGCCGATACCTCGGGCACCGTTCCGCAGCCCTCGGACACGGCCGTAGCAATCGCCGTGCCGCTGACGCCGGCGCACCGGCAGACGGTCCGGGCGGGGTCGGCGGCACCCGCGGAAGCGATCTGGTCCGGCCCGTCCAGGCGCAGCAGCAGTGACCTGTCGGCGGGCAGTTCCGCGCCGCGTTCGAAGAGCTGCACCAGCTCGGCCGAGGTTCGCGGCATGCCCACGGCCACGAGCCCTTCCAGCACGCCGGCGCGGGTGGTCATCTTGACGTAGCGGCCGTGCTCGGGATCGGCCCACTGGGCGATCTGCAGCCGGGGTCGGCCGTTCACGGCCCCTGAGTTCAAGGCTTCCTCGTCCCAGGGATCTGCGGACACGTCCCCGGCCACGGCCATGTTCATGCCGCGGGCCTTGAGCACGATCACGCCCGGCAGTTCCGCCGGCAGGGACGGCAAAGCCTCGGCCTCCGCCTCGGGCCCGGACGCCAGCAGGGTCAGATAGTCGGCGAGCCATTCGGCCTGCCGCCAGCCCGGGCCGACCAGCCCGGAGGGTCCCCTCGCAGTCCGGCACTGAACGCATTCGGGGTCCGGGCAGCGGACCTCGGCGCAGTCGCCGATCGCGAAGATGTGGGGCTCGTGGTGGGCGCGGAGCTTGTGGTCCACCAGGATCCCGGCACCGGTGGAGAGCCCGCAGCCCTCCGCCAGTTCGGTCCGCGGCCGGACACCGCAGGAGAGGACCAGGAGGTCGCCGTCGATCGCGGAGCCGTCATCCAGCAACAAGGCGGAGAAACCGCCGTCGGGCGCGTTGTGTTCGACGCCGACCGAGCGGGCGTTGCCGGCCACCCGCACGCCGCAGTTCCGCAGGGACGCCGCGAGCACGGCGCCGCCGCCGCGGTCGATGTTCCGGCCCAAGGGATGCGGGCCGTTGTGCACCACGGTCACCGTGGCGCCTTCCTCGGCCGCGGCGAGGGCCGTCTCCAGGCCCAGCACACCGCCGCCCAGGACCACCACGCGCTTGCCGCCGGCCACGGCAGAGTGCAGCACGGACGCGTCGCGGAGATCGCGCAGGGCGGTCACGCCCGGCGGCAGCACCGGCGCGGCCGGGTCCGGATTGAGCCCGGTCAGGTTGGGGATGACCGGCCGTGAACCGGTGGCGAAGACGAGCCGCTCGTAGCCGGGGGAGGTGCCGTCGCTCAACAAGACCTGCTGCCGGGCGCGGTCCACGCGGCGGACGCGGACGCCCAGCCGGACATCGACGCCGTCGGCCACCAGTGCCGCCGCGTCCGCGAGGGCGAGCGCGGCCGGCGTCGTCCGGCCGACGCCAAGATCCGCCACCAGCACTCGGTTGTACGCCGCCTCGGACTCTTCGCCGACCACGGTCAGGTGTGCGATGCCGCTGCGCACGGCCGGCAGCAGCTCGTCGATCAGCCTCGCGGCGACGGGCCCGAAGCCCACCACCACAATCCGCTCAGTCATGAGGTCTCCTCTGCTTGAAGAACGCGGGCTGGAACGCCGCTGTGCTTGCCGGCCAGGGCATCCAGGGAAGCTGCCGGGCGGATCCACACTTTGCTGGTCTTGAACTCGGGCATCCCGGAAATGGGGTCCGTGGCCGCCTCCGTGAGCCGGTTGGCGCTCTCGAGCTCCGGGAAGTGGAACGGCAGGAACACCGTCTCCGGCCGGATGTCCGTGCTCAGTTCGGCGCGGCAGCTGACCACGCCGCGTTCGTTGGAAATCGAGACGTAGTCGCCGTCGGCGATGCCCTGGGCGGCGGCCGCGGCGGGGTGGAGCTGGAGCCGCGCCTCCGGCTGTGCCTCGGCCAGGGCGGCCACCCGGCGGGTTTGCGCGCCGGATTGGTAGTGCTCCATCAGGCGGCCGGTAATAAGGGTCATCGGCGTGCCGGGACGATCGTCGCCGGCCCGGTCGGCCCGCTGGTCCTCCCGGCGGTCCGCCGCGGACGGGACGCCCGCAGAAGTAGAACGACGCCGGGGCGTCACCGGCGTGAACACTGCCCGGCCGCCCGCATGGGCGAAGGCGTCCAGGAAGAGCCGCGGCGTGCCCGCGCTCCCGGCGGGGTAGGGCCAGTAGGCGGCCTCGCCGCGGTCCAGCATGGCGTAGTCGATCCCGGAGTAGTCGGCCAGGCCGCCGGAGGACGCGAGCCGGAGCTCCTCGAACACTGTTTCCGGATCCTCGCTGAAGGTGGACGGCGCGTGCAGCATTTCGGCCAGCCGGGTCATGATCCACAGCTCGCTGCGGACACCGGGCGGGGGAGTGAGGGCCCGGCGGCGGCGGAGCACGCGGCCCTCGAGGTTGGTGAGGGTTCCTTCTTCCTCGGCCCACTGGGTCACCGGCAGGACCAGGTCCGCCTCGGCGGCGGTCTCGGAGAGGAAGAAGTCGCACACCACCAGGAAGTCCAGGCTGCGCAGGCCCGCGATCACGGCATTCGCATCCGGGGCGGACACCGCCACGTTGGCGCCGTGCACGAAGAGGCACCGGACGCCGTCGGGCTGTCCCAGCGACTTGAGCAGTTCGACGGCGAGAAGGCCGGGGCCGGGAATCAGGGGTTCGGGCACGCCCCAGACCCTGGCCATGTGGGCGCGGGCGGCGGGATCGGTGATCTTCCGGTAGCCGGGGAGCTGGTCCGCCTTCTGGCCGTGTTCGCGGCCGCCCTGGCCGTTGCCCTGGCCGGTGAGCGTGCCGTAGCCGCTGCGCGCGGAGCCCGGCAGGCCCAGCAGGAGGGAGAGGTTAATGGCGGCCGTGGCGGTGTCAGTGCCGTCCACGTGCTGTTCGACGCCGCGGCCGGTGAGGATGTAGCTGCCGCCCTTGCCGGCGCCGTCGGCCAGCCGCCGGGCGGTTTCACGGATCAGCCCGGCGGGGACGCCGGTGATCGACTGGACCCGTTCGGGCCAAAAGCTTCCGACGCTGCGGACCACGGCGTCATAACCCGTGGTCCGGTCCGCGATGTATCGCGCGTCCGCGAGGCCCTCGTGGATCACCGCGTGGGAGATGCCCAGGAGCAGGGCGAGGTCGGTGCCGGGCAGCGGCTGCAGGTGCAGCCCGCCGCCGTCGGAGGTGAAGGCGGCGGTGGCGGAGCGCCGGGGGTCGACGACGATCAGGCCGCCGGCGTCGCGCGCCCCCTTGAGGTGCTGGACGAAGGGCGGCATGGTCTCGGCAACGTTGGAGCCGAGCATCAGGATGGTGCTGGCGGTGTCGAGGTCCGCGAGCGGGAACGGGAGCCCGCGGTCCAGGCCGAAGGCGCGCATGCCGGCCGCGGCGGCCGAGGACATGCAGAACCGCCCGTTGTAGTCGATCCGTGAGGTGCCCAAAGCCAGCCTGGCGAACTTGCCCAGCTGGTAGGCCTTCTCATTGGTGAGGCCGCCGCCGCCAAACACGCCGACGGCGTCAGCCCCGTGCTCGAGACGGGCCTGCTTTACGGCGGAGACGATCCGCATGAGGGCCTCGTCCCAGCTGACCGGGTGGTGGACGCCGTCGGCGCCCTTCAGCAGGGGCTCCGTGACGCGGCCCGGGTGGTCCAGCAACGAGGCGGAGGTCCAGCCCTTGCGGCACAAGCCGCCGCGGTTGGTGGGGAAGTCCCGTCCGGCGACTGTCAGGAGCGGCGCGGACGTTGGGGTAGTGGCGGGGCCCGGTGCAGCGTCTACGGGGTCTGACCCCGGCTGGACAGCCGGGGTCAGAGCCGCTGGAGATGTGAGCGTCATGGCGCACTGCAGAGCGCAGTAAGGGCAGTGCGTGTCGGCGCTTTTGGTCATGTTAGACGTGTCCCATCGCATTTCGGTTGGCGTTGCGGATGTAGCAGAACCAGCAGACCACCAGCATCAGCACGTAGGCCCCCACGAAGCCGTAGAACGCCGAGGTGTAGGAACCGCTGGCGGTGTTGGAGGCGTTGAGGACCTGGGGGATGATGAATCCGCCGTAGGCGCCGATGGCCGAGATCAGGCCGAGGGCCGAGGACGCGAGCCGCTGGGTGGTGTGCGTGCTGGCCCCGGCGCGGGCGGCCCGGCTGGAGGTGGCGAAGATGATCGGGATCATGCGGTAGGTGGCGCCGTTTCCGAAGCCGCTGGCAGTGAAGAGGAGCAGGAACAGGAAGAGGAAGAGCCAGAAGTTCTTCAGCGGCAGGGTCCAGAGCATGGTGAGGGTGATGACGGCCATGGCGGCGAAGGCGGCGACGGTCATGCGGGCCCCGCCCATCCGGTCTGCCATGCGTCCGCCGTACGGGCGGGCCAGGGAGCCGACCAGCGGGCCGAGGAAGGCCAGGGACAGGGCCACGGTGCCGACGGAGATGGAGGAAAATGCCGGGAAGTAGTCCTTGATGAGCTTGGGGAAGACGCCGGCGAAGCCGATGAAGGAGCCGAAGGTGCCGATGTACAGCAGCGCCATGATCCACAGGTGCGGCTCTTTGACCGCGGCCAGCGAACCTGCGACGTCGCCCTTGGCGCTGGTGAGGTTGTTCATGTACTTCCAGGCACCAAAGGCTGCCAGCAGGATCAGCGGAATCCACATGAACCCTGCGACGGGCAGGTTCACGGTGCCGGCTGCCAGCAGGGTGATGGCGATCGGCACGGCCAGCTGTGCGACGGCGGCACCGAGGTTTCCGCCGGCGGCGTTCAGGCCCAGGGCCCAGCCCTTTTCCCGTGCGGGGTAGAAGAAGGTGATGTTCGCCATCGAGCTGGCGAAGTTGCCGCCGCCGAAGCCGGCCAGCGCGGCCACGAACAGCATGACGCCGAACGGGGTGGCCGGGTTGGCGACGCACAGGCCCAGGCCGATCGTGGGGATCAGCAGCAACAGGGCGGACACGATGGTCCAGTTGCGGCCGCCGAAGCGGGGAACCATGAACGTGTAGGGGATCCGGAGCGTGGCGCCGACGAGGCTTGGCATGGAGATCAGCCAGAAGATCTCGTTGGTAGAGAATTTGAAGCCGGCGGAGGGAAGCTGGACCACCACGATCGACCACAGCTGCCAGACCACGAAGCCCAGGAACTCGGCGAAGATGGACCAGTTCAGGTTGCGCCGGGCGATCGAGCGGCCGGCCGACTCCCACTGCTCCTTGTTTTCCGCATCCCAGTTGGCGATCCAGCGGCCGGGCCGGTGGTCGAGGGTAAGGGTGCCGCCGGTACTGGCGGCGCCGACCTCTGCGGTGCCGATTTCGGCGGTGCGTTCAGCAGTCACTTGGGAGACCTCCTTGGGGGGTGATGTCCTTCAAAGGTAGGGACGCCGCGTTTCCGGGACGGACGCGGTTTATTAACGCGCTGTGACTTTTGCCTATCGGGGCTTTTATGACGGTGTGAGAATAGGTGTGACGACCACCACGTGAGACAACGACACGAAGTCCAAATAGCGGACTATTTGTCCATTGACTGGACGGTGGGAACTATTATCAGACGTATACGAATCCCTAGCCGGCGGTCCCGGGCATCGGGCTCTTGGGGAAATATCCGACCGGTCTTCATGAAAGCGTTACTACATGTCATCCACTGCCACCTCCGCGGAGCATGGGTCCACCAAGCAGGTGAATTCGCGCGGCCGCGTGATTGTCGCCAGCCTGATCGGTACCACCGTCGAGTTCTATGACTTCTACGTTTACGCCACTGCGGCCGTGCTCGTTTTCCCGAAGCTCTTCTTCCCCGGGCAGAACGAGACGACCCAGCTGCTGGCATCCTTCGCCGTGTTCGGCGTCGCCTTCATCGCCCGCCCGCTCGGCTCGGTCATCTTCGGCCACTTCGGTGACAAGTTCGGCCGCAAGGGCACGCTCGTGGCTTCGCTGCTGACCATGGGCATTGCCACCTTCCTGATCGGCTGCCTGCCGACGGCAACCGTCCCTGGCTGGACCTTCCTGGCCCCGGCACTCCTCGTGGTCCTGCGCTTCTGCCAGGGCCTGGCCCTCGGCGGCGAATGGAGCGGTGCGGCGCTGCTGGCGACCGAAAACGCCCCGTCGAACAAGCGGGCCATCTACGGCACGTTCCCGCAACTGGGGGCCCCGATCGGCTTCATCATCGCCAACGTGATCTTCCTGGTCTTCAGCTACACCCTGACGCCGGAGGCCTTCATGGAATGGGGTTGGCGGGTGCCGTTCCTGCTTAGTGCCGTCATGGTCATCATCGGCCTCTATGTTCGGCTCAAGCTGATCGAAACCCCCGCTTTCACCAAGGTCCTCGAATCCAATGAGGTTGCCAAGCTGCCGCTGGCACGGGTCTTCAAGACCAGCTGGCGCCCGCTGATCCTGGGCACGTTCATCATGCTCGCCACCTACGTGCTCTTCTACCTGATGACCACGTTCACGCTGACCTACGGCACCCGGGCGTCCAGCCTGGACACGGCGAAGGCCGCCGCCGAAAAGGCCGGCAAGCCGATGACCGAGGCCGCTGCCGCTGCGTTCGTCCCGGGCCTGGGCTACAGCCGGAACGATTTCCTCTGGATGCTGATCGCCGGTGTCGTATTCTTCGGTATCTTCACGCTGGTCTCCGGCCCGCTGGCCGAAAAATTCGGCCGCCGCAAGATGCTGATTGTTGTAACTTTCGGCATCCTCGCCTTCGGCCTGCTGTTCGTTCCGCTGTTCAGCGCCGGATTCGTGGGCGCCATGGCGTTGCTGATCATCGGCTTCTCGCTCATGGGCCTGACGTTCGGTCCCATGGGTGCGCTCCTGCCGGAGTTGTTCCCGGGCAATGTCCGCTACACCGGCTCCGCCATCAGCTACAACGTCTCCAGCATCCTGGGCGCTGCCGTGGCTCCGTTCATCGCCGTCTGGCTCTGGGAACTGGCCGGTGGCAGCACCGTGCTGGTGGGTGTCTACCTCGCCGCCATGGCGGTGCTGACGCTGATCGCCCTGTTCGTGAGCAAGGAAACCCGGGACCTCGACTACACCAACAACGTAGCCTGACGTCCGGCCCTCTTTCCTGACAGAGGAAGCCCGGTGTGTTCATTGAACACACCGGGCTTCTGCGTTTTGCGGGGCTGCGGGGCCAGGCTTCAGCGTTGGCGGGGCTCAGCTCGCGTAGCGCTCCACAAAGTTCCGCAGGATCTTCATCGGTTCTGTCGCAGTGAACTGCCGGGCGTCATCCATGAGCATTTCGGCCGATTCCGGCGGGAAGTAGCCGGCATGGCGGTAGATATCGATCCTGGTGACGAGCCCTTCAGCATCGAGCTCGGGGTGGAACTGCGTCGCGTACAGGTTGGTCTTGATCCGGAACATGTGCACCGGGCAGGCGGCCGAGCTGGCCAGCAGCACCGCATGGGAGGGCAGGACGGTGCAGGCTTCCTTGTGGCCGGTGAACGCCGTAAAGCTCTCCGGCAGCCCGCGCAGGAGGGGATCCTGCAGCCCCTCCGCCGTCAGTTTGATGGTGACGCCGCCGAGCCCTTCACCGTACGTCCGGTCGATCACGGCGCCCTGGTGCAGTCCGAGGGTGCCGACGCCGTAGCAGGCGCCGAGGAACGGGAAGTCCTCGGCCACGATCCTGTCCAGCAGCCCGGCGAGTTCGCGCTCCACCCGGTGCTGGGTGGCGCTCTTGTGCTCGGCCGGGTCGCTGGACGTAAAGGGACTGCCGCCCACAATGACGCCCGAATAGTCGGACAACTCAAGCGTTGGCAGCGGGGCGGCTTCCATCCGGATGCGGTGGAGCTGCTCGGGCCGGAGGCCGCAGTAGCGAAGGTAGGCGCGGTATTCGTCCTCGGCGGCGGTGTCCTCCGCGCGCGAGGCGAGGAGCAGGAATGGCTTCACACTCCAAGTCTCTACTGGCCGGTTGCGGACGCGCCAGAGGCGCGCCCGCAACCGGCAGCGGCGCCGGCCGTCCGCCGTCGCCGTACCGTGAGCCGCTTACTCCGCGGCGCCGTCCTCGATCATGGCGATGATGGCGCCGGCGGACACGGTCTCGCCGGCCGCTGCGGCGAGGCCGATGACGATGCCGGCGCGGTGGGCGGTGAGCGGCTGTTCCATCTTCATCGCCTCGAGCACGACGACGAGATCGCCCTCGGCGACCGTGTCACCCTCGGCGACGGCCACCTTCACGATGGTCCCCTGCATGGGGGAGGTCAGGGCGTTGCCGCTCGCGGCCGCGGGTGCGCCGCCACCCCGGGAGCGCTTCTTGGCCTTGGCCGGCTTTGCGCCTGCGGCGTTGCCGACTGAGCCCAGCGACGCCGGCAGCACGACTTCCAGGCGCTTTCCGCCGACCTCGACGACGACGCGCTGGCGGTCACCGGCGTCGGCCGCTTCAGCCTCGGTGCCGGTCGGGGTCCAGGCCGGAATGTCATTGACGAAGGCCGTTTCGATCCAGCGGGTGTGGACCTTGAAGGGGCCTTCGGCCGGTGCGAAATCGGGATTGGAAACCACCGCGAGGTCGAACGGGATGACGGTGGGGATGCCCTCCACCACCATTTCCTCCAGTGCCCGCCGGGAGCGCTGCAGGGCCTGGGCGCGGGTGGCGCCGGTGACGATCAGCTTCGAGAGCATGGAGTCGAAGTTGCCGCTGATGACATCGCCCTGCTCCACGCCGGAATCGACGCGGATACCGGGACCGGTGGGGTTTTTCAGTACCGTGATGGTGCCGGGGGCGGGCATGAAGTTCCGGCCCGGGTCCTCGCCGGTGATGCGGAATTCGATCGAGTGGCCGCGGACTTCCGGGTCGCCGTAGCCGAGCTCCTCGCCGCGGGCCAGCCGGAACTGTTCGCGGACGAGGTCGATCCCGGTGACTTCCTCGGAGACGCAGTGCTCCACCTGAAGGCGGGTGTTGACCTCGAGGAAGGAGATGGTGCCGTCCTGGCCGACGAGGAATTCGCAGGTGCCTGCGCCGAGGTAGCCCGCCTCCTTGAGGATGGCCTTGGAGGATTCGTAGAGCCGGCGGTTCTGTTCCTCGGTGAGGAACGGGGCCGGGGCTTCCTCGACGAGTTTCTGGTTCCGGCGCTGGAGCGAGCAGTCGCGGGTGGAGACCACCACGACGTTGCCGTGGGCGTCGGCCAGGCACTGGGTCTCGACGTGGCGCGGGGCGTCCAGGAAGCGCTCAATGAAGCACTCGCCGCGGCCGAAGGCGGCGGTGGCCTCGCGCACGGCGGATTCGAAGAGTTCGGGGATTTCTTCGCGGGTGCGGGCCACCTTGATGCCGCGTCCGCCGCCGCCGAAGGCCGCCTTGATGGCGACGGGCAGGCCGAACTTGTCCACGAAGTCGAGGATTTCCTCGGCGGATTCGACCGGGTCGGCGGTGCCGGGGACCTGCGGGGCGCCAACCTTCTCGGCAATGTGGCGGGCCTGGACCTTGTCGCCCAGGGCAGAGATCGCTTCGGGGGAGGGGCCGATCCACGTAATGCCGGCATCGATCACCTTGGCGGCGAACTCGGCGTTCTCGGCCAGGAACCCGTACCCGGGGTGGATGGCGTCCGCGCCGGACTGGCGGGCGACGTCGATGATCTTGTCCATCACCAAGTAGGACTCCGCGGCGGTGTTGCCACCGAGCGCGTAGGCCTCGTCCGCGAGCCGGGCGTGCAGCGCGTCGCGATCGGGGTCCGCGTAGACAGCCACCGAGGCGATGCCTTCATCGCGGGCGGCGCGGATGATGCGCACCGCAATTTCTCCGCGGTTGGCGATCAGCACCTTGGTCAGCCGGCGGATGCCCGCGGCTGTAGATGACTGCGTTGATCCCGGCACGGTGGGTGCGGACTGCTCCGAATTTGCTGACAAGGCGTCTCCTTCTTTCCTTCAGGGAGCCTAGCGCGGTTTTGAGGGTTCCGCCGATATTACTTGCGGATTCCGCGCGTATACGGCCCTTCCTTTGTAGGGTTGCCACAAAGGGCGGCGAATTGGCTCACTCCGCCACGCATTCCGTCGTTACTCGGCGCGGACGTCCGCCGGGTCCACAGCCCCGCCGGTCCAGAGCTCGGTGATGCCCACATTCGCCTGGCCGAGCAGGGCACGCAGGGTGGAGATGGAGAGCCCGACGACGGTGTGGGGATCGCCGTCGACCTTGCGGATGAATGCCCCGCCGTAGCCGTCGATCGTGAAGGAGCCGGCGCACTGCAGCGGCTCGCCGGTGGCGATGTAGGTCTCGATTTCCCCGGCGCTCATCTCCATGAAGTGCACCTCGGCCGAGGACACGGAGCCCAGGGTGGCGCCGGTGCCGCGCGCGCCGTCGTCGCCGTCTGTGTCGTCGTTGGTGTCGGTGTCTGCGTCTGTGTCAGCGTCTGCGACGGCCGTGTCGCGGCAGTCCACGAGCCAGTGGCCGGTGTGCAGGACGCCCATGCTGCCGCTCATGCGGAGCATACGCTCCCGGGCGACGTCGGCCGTGTAGGGCTTTCCGTGGGCCTCGCCGTCGAACTCGAAGACCGAGTCGCAGCCGATCACGATTGCGCCGTCCGCCTCGGGCAGGGACGCGACGGCCTCTGCCTTGGCCCGGGCAAGCAACAGGGCCGTGTCATGCGGATCCGTCACGCCGTAGCGGGCCTGCACGGCGTCCTCATCCACGTCCGAGACGAGTACCTCGTGGGCGATGCCGGCGTTGTGGAGCAGCTTGGTGCGGGCGGGGGACTGGGAGGCAAGAATGAGGCGGGTCACGGCTCCAGCCTAATCCACGGCAGCACAGCAACACGGGGTCCCGGAAGGGCGCCTAAACGGGGCAGAAGACCCTGTCTGCGGATACGTGACAGTGGTGGAGTTGAACCGGCATCCTAAAAAGAATCGAGCAGCTCATGTCTGGATGGCTCGTGGCAAGCGTTGGCATGGTTGGTGATGGAACATATTTTGGCTGGGACGGCTTCACCATCCAATCCGGAAACCTGATCGTGATCGTCGTGATGATCATCTTGTTCATCCTGGCCTTGGTCCTGCCTTTTCCCGGAGGGAAGCGGCGGAAATGACTGCCCCCGCAACACCGGGACACGGCGCGCAGGTCGATGAAACAGACGCCCGCACCTTGACCGGCAGGGCCCGCCGGTGGCTCCTGAGGAAGCTTCCGCCGGACAAACTCTTGCCCGAGGACCAGCCAAGCTTCGTGGCATCCTGGGCGTACGTATTCGGCATGGGGGCCATCGCGTCCCTGCTGTGGATCATCGTTTCCGGGATCGTGCTGGGACTGAACGGACCCCAGTGGTATCACGTGTCCTCGCTGGGGAGTTTCGTCAACAGCACGCATTTGTGGAGCGTGGAGTTCTTCTTCATCTTCATGGTGGTGCACCTGTGGTTGAAATTCTGGATGGCGGCCTGGCGCGGGGGCCGGATGCTGACCTGGATCACCGGCGTGATCTCCTTTGTTGTTTCCATCGTGGCGGCCTTCACCGGGTATCTGCTCCAGACGAACTTCGATTCGCAGTGGATTGCCTTTGAAGCGAAGGATGCGCTGAACGCGGTCGGCGTAGGCGCTTGGTTCAATGTGGCCAACGTCGGTCAGCTCTTCACCTGGCATGTCACGCTGCTGCCCTTGGCCGTGGGCGCTGTGGTGGTCCTGCACGTCCTGCTGGTCCGGGTCCACGGCGTTGCACCTCCACTGGATGCCGCGGAGTCCGACGCCCAGCTGCTTCACAACCGCCCGGAGGCCACCGAACCTCCGGAGGCCACCGAACCTCCGGAGGCCACCGAACCTCCGGAGGCCTCCGAACCCAGGGGCACAGAATCCGGGGGCGCAGTGCAATGACCAGAAAAAACAGTAGTACCTCCTGGCGGAAGGCAGACGACGTTGCCAGCCGGCCCTGGACGGGCAGCGTCCGCGAATATGACCTCATCAAGGAACTGATCATCGGCGTTGTGGTGGTCGGCCTGCTCGTGCTCGGTGTGTCCGCCATCTTCGGGTCCCCTGATGAGCCCAGCGTGAGCCTCAAGGCGTGGGCCACGGCCGCCCCGGCGGATTTCGTTGGCACCGCTGCAAAGGAACTGGCCGGCACCAGCGATACTGCCGGATACGGGCCGCCCTACAACTCGACCCCGGACGCGACGCAGAAGATCGGCCCTGTGGACCTTCAAAGCCTCTCCGGCGTCCGCCTCCCGGTTGATACCGCCAATGACTTCGTGATCGCCCCGCTGGCGACGCTGCCGTCGCCGCCGGCAGAGCTGGCGAGCTGGACGGCCGCCACGGATCAGCAACGCTCAGCCTGGGCAGCTGCCTATTCGGACGCACTTGCCGCTGCGCCGGATAACGACCCGGCCCAGGTGGGCGACGGCGACTATGGCCCGGTCCCTGCACTGACCGGAGCGCTGCTGGAGATGGCGCGCCAAGGCAGTCTGGACGGCGTGCTGCAAAGCGGCGGAAACTTCTACAACATGGACTACACGCGCGGCCTCCTCTTTTTGGGCGACGGCGGCTACTTCCCGGATCTTGCGGCCAGCCAACACCTCTCCGGGGATCAGTGGGGCGTGATGAACGAAACCGGCGATACGCCCGGGCAGTCCTGGTTGTGGCTCTTCTCGCTCCTTTACCAAGTGGAACCGTTCAAGAGCTCGCCCAATGCCGATGCCCTCGTCGTCGTCACGATGTTCGTGCTGACTGCGTTGCTGGCCCTGCTGCCGTTCATCCCCGGACTACGGTCGCTGCCGCGGGTGATCCCCCTCCATCGCCTGGTCTGGAAGGACTACTACCGCAACCGCTGAGTCCACCGGCAATCCGTGACGCCTAGCTTCGGCTGAGGAGTACAGGCGCGTTATTGTCGGGGGTCCCTGAAACACTGGATTCATGGACGGCAATCAGGGGCCCGAAGTGGCTCCGGCAGGATACGGCGACGGTGGCTTCAGCCGGGCCGGGAGCGGTGCGGCCACCATTCCGGGCACCGCGGAGGCAGCCTCCGCGGAGGTGGCGGGCCGGCTGGACGGCGGGCCGGTGGGCTTAGGCTGTCCGCCCACGGACAGTGCCGGGATCATTGACCGGATCCGGGAACTGGAAGACTGGAAATCCGCCGCGTCCGCGGAACAAGCCCGGCTCGCCGTGGCCTTCGACCTGCTCCAACGCCGCGACCAGGCCGCCGCCGGCGTCCCGGCCGAACGGCTCGGCGCCGGGGTCGGTGCGCAGATTGCCCTGGCCCGGCGCGAATCCCCGGCCAGGGGCGGCCGGCTCCTCGGCCTGGCCAAAGCCCTCGTGACCGAGATGCCGCACACCCTCACCGCGCTCGAAACCGGGCAGCTGAACGAATGGCGCGCCACCCTGCTCGTCCGTGAAACCGCCTGCCTGACCGCCGCGGACCGGGCCGCCGTCGACGCCGACCTCGCCGCCGACGCCGGGACGTTCGCCGGGGCCGGTGACCGGTCCCTGGTCGCCGCGGCCCGGGCCGCCGCGTACCGGCGTGACCCCCGCTCCGTCACCGAACGCGCCGCGCACGCCGCCACCGAGCGGCACGTCAGCCTCCGCCCGGCCCCCGATGCGATGACCTGCCTGACCGCCCTGCTGCCCGTGACCGCCGGCGTCGCCGTCTACAAGGCCCTCACCGGGCACGCCGACACCCTCCGCGCCGCCGGGGACCCGAGGGGCCGCGGGCAGCTCATGGCCGATGCCCTGGTCGAACG